>DATJGA010000138.1:0-4288 GCA_035495395.1 Mycobacteriales bacterium
TGCCGGCGCCGGGGGAGGCCACGGCGGTGATCGTGAGGTTGGTGATGCTCGCGGAGCGGGCCGCGCCGGCGGAGCCGCTGTTGAGGCCCACCACCCAGGCCGTGGCCGCGTAGGCCGCGGACCCGGCGACGACGATCCCGAGCGTGCCGGAGAGCACCTTCATCGACCTGGTGGCCAGGCGGCGCGGGCGGTGAGCGGTCGTGTCGGCCATCTCGCGGTCCTCTCGGGGGTCACAGGCCCGTCAAGATCGTCCTGACGCGTCCCTGCGACCGTGCCATCGGGTGTACGGGATGGTTGCTGTAGTGGACATGTCGGACATGACCTTGGTTTGGGCCGAAGGGGCCAGCGCTACCCGGGACTTTCGTCCCGGGTAGTTGGATGTGCCTGTGTACGACGACGCAGCCGTGGAGCGACGGGTGCCCGAGCCGGACAAGCGGCCGGGGCGCACCGCGTTCCAGCGCGACCGGGCGCGGGTCCTGCACAGCAGCGCGTTCCGCCGGCTCGCGGGCAAGACGCAGGTCGTCGAGCCCGTCGGCAGCCACCCGCTCGTGCCGCGCACCCGGCTGACCCACTCGCTGGAGTGCGCGCAGATCGGCCGCGAGCTCGGCGCGGCGCTCGGCTGCGACCCCGACCTGGTCGACGTGGCCTGCCTGGCCCACGACCTCGGCCACCCGCCGTACGGGCACAACGGCGAGACCGCGCTGGACGAGGCGGCCAAGGGCTGCGGCGGGTTCGAGGGCAACGCCCAGTCGTTCCGGCTGCTGACCCGGCTCGAGCCGAAGGTCGAGGGGGCGGGTCTCAACCTCACCCGGGCCGCGCTGGACGCGGCGACGAAGTACCCCTGGACCCGCGACGAGCGCGTGAAGTTCGGCGTGTACGACGACGACGTCGCCACCTTCCACTGGGTGCGCGCCGGCCGGCACGACGAGCACCGCCCGCTCGAGACGCAGGTCATGGACTTCGCCGACGACGTCGCGTACTCCGTGCACGACCTCGAGGACGGCGTCGTCGCCGGCCTCATCGACCTCGCCGCCCTTCCCGAGCCCGCGGTGCGGGACCAGGTGGTGGCACGCGCGCGGCAGAGCTACCTCGGTGCGGGGGACTTCGAGCTCGAGGAGGTCTACGGCGAGCTGGTGGGCGACCTGCGGCCTGCGCGTCCCTACGCCGGCTCGCTCGCCGACCTGGCCGCGCTCAAGGACGTCACCAGCGGCCTCATCGGCCGGTTCTGCACCGCGGCCGAGCAGGCCACCCGGGCCCGGTACGGCGAGCAGCCGCTGTCGCGGTACGACGCGGACCTGGTCGTCCCCACGCAGGTCCAGGTCGAGATCGCGGTCCTCAAGGCGATGGCGTCGGTCCTCGTCATGGACCTGCCGGCCGCGCGGGCGCGCCAGGAGCGCGAGCGCGAGATCGTCCAGGAGCTGGTCGACGGGCTCAGCCGGCGTCCGGAGGCGATGGAGCCGGCGTACCAGCTGCTGCACGCGGAGGCGGCCGGGGAGGCGGCGCAGCTGCGGGTCGTCGTCGACCAGGTGGCGGCCCTCACCGACGCCGCCGCGTGGGGTCTGCACCGGCGGCTCACGGAAGTCGGCGGCACTACCTAGACTCCTGCAGGTGGCAGGGCGGATCCGGGACGAGAGCATCCAGCAGGTCCGCGAGCGCGCCTCCATCGAGCAGGTCGTCGTCGAGGCGGGGGTCCAGCTCAAGAGCGCCGGCGGCGGCCGGCTGAAGGGCCTGTGCCCCTTCCACGACGAGAAGACGCCGTCGTTCAACGTCAACCCGGCCAACGGCTACTACATGTGCTTCGGCTGCGGCGAGTCGGGCAACGTCATCAGCTTCGTCACCAAGCACGACCACATGTCCTTCCCGGAGGCGGTCGAGCACCTGGCCCGGCGGTACGGCGTGGACCTGCAGTACGAGGAGGGCGGCGCCGCCGCGCGCTCGAGCACCAGCCAGCGGAGCCGGCTCATCGAGGCGCACAAGCAGGCCGCCGCCTTCTACACCGAGCAGCTCGGCTCGCCCGAGGCGAAGACCGGCCGGGAGTTCCTCGCCGTCCGCGGCTTCGACCAGGCCGCCGCCCAGCAGTACGGCGTCGGGTACGCCCCGCAGGGCTGGGACTCGCTCGTGAAGCACCTGCGGGCCAAGGGGTTCAGCACCGAGGAGCTGCAGGTGTCAGGCCTGGCGGGGCAGAGCTCCCGCGGCACCCTCATCGACAAGTTCCGCGGCCGGCTGCTGTGGCCGATCCGCGACATCGGCGGCGAGGTCATCGGGTTCGGCGCCCGCAAGCTCTACGACGACGACCAGGGCCCCAAGTACCTCAACACCTCCGAGACCCCGATCTACAAGAAGTCCTCGGTGCTGTACGGCATCGACCTGGCGAAGAAGGAGATCGCGCGCCGCCGCCAGGCGGTCGTGGTCGAGGGCTACACCGACGTGATGGCCTGCCACCTCGCCGGCGTGCCGACCGCCGTCGCCACGTGCGGCACCGCTTTCGGTGCCGACCACATCGCGGTCATCCGGCGGCTGCTCATGGACCAGGACGAGCTGCGCGGCGAGATCATCTTCACCTTCGACGGCGACGCGGCCGGCCAGAAGGCGGCGCTCAAGGCGTTCGGCGACGACCAGCGCTTCGTCACGCAGACCTTCATCGCGGTCAGCCCCGGCGGGATGGACCCCTGCGAGCTGCGGCTGGAGAAGGGCGACGCCGCGGTGAGCGACCTCGTCGCCGGCCGGGTGCCGCTGGTGGAGTTCGCGATCAAGTCCGGGCTCGCCAACTTCGACCTCGAGTCCGCCGAGGGGCGGGTGCAGGGGCTCAAGCACGCCGCGCCGCTCGTGGCGCGGATCAAGGACCGCGCCCTGCGGCCCGAGTACGCCCGGCGGCTCGCCGGCTGGCTCGGCATGGAGGTCGAGGCGGTCACCGCCGCGGTCAACGAGGAGTCGGGGGACAAGGGCGGGGCTGCCGCGCAGCGCCGGCCCGCCGAGCGCCCGCCGGTCGACGTCGCGCTGGTCCGGCTCGAGCGCGAGGCGCTCAAGCTCGCCGTACAGGCTCCGTTCGCCGTGGCGCCGATCTTCGACGAGCTGCACGAGGACGTCTTCACCGACGAGCGCAGCAAGGCGGTGCACGAGGTCGTGCGCAAGGCCGGCGGCGTCAGCGCCAGCCCCGGCGGGGAGGCCTGGGTCGCGGCGCTGCTCGAGGAGGCGCCCGACGACGCGGTGCGGCAGACGCTCACCGCGCTCGCCGTCGAGGCGCCGCTCACCGACTGGGAGCTGCCGCGGTACGGCCAGATGACGCTGAGCCAGCTGCAGATGCAGGCGGCCACCCGCCGGGTCGCCGAGCTCAAGGGCAAGCTGCAGCGGGTCAACCCCGTCGAGGAGCCCGACCGCTACAGCCGCACCTTCGCCGAGCTCATCGGGCTGGAGAACACCGTGCGCGCCTTCCGCGAGGCCGGGATCGCCGAGCTGTGAGGCTGCGCCCGCGCGTTCCCGACGAGGTCCGCGCCCTCGCTCCCGCCGAGCGCCACCTCGGCTGGGCGCTCGCCGAGGACGGCACCCCGCTCGTGGCGACCCCCACCTCCCTGTACGCCGGGGAGCTGGTGCTCCCGTGGACCCAGGTGGCGAAGGTCAGCTGGGTGCCGCCGCTGCTCGCCGTGCGCGAGGTGGCTCCCGTGGAGGACGCCGGCACCGAGCACCGGTTCGTGCTGGCCGACGACGAGCGGCTGGCCGAGGTCGTCCGCACCCAGGTCACCAGCTCGGTCGCCTGGTCCGACGTGCGGCGGCTGCAGCCGGCCGGCAAGGTGCGCGTCGTGGGTCGTCGGGTGCCGGGGACCGACGCGCTGCACTGGCAGGTCGTCTGGCTCGAGGGCACCGACCCGGCGGACCCCGCGCTGCGCGCCCAGGCCGACGCCCACGTCGCCGCGCTCCGCGGCTCGCTCGGCTAGGTCCGTCGGCCCAGGGCCGACAGCAGCACCCCGGTGCCGGCCAGCCCGACGAGGGCACCGGCCAGGCCGGCGACCGCGAGCGGCACCTCGTCGTCCGAGGTCCCCAGGGGATCCCCGGCAAGCGGGCTGGGCGCCGCGCTCGCCGTCGGTGACGGGGAGCCGGAGGCGGGCGGTGTGGTCGGGACCGCGAGCGGCGAGGGCGACGTCGGGGCCCGCACCACGGCGTGCGTGGGCTGCGGTGTCGGCCGGTGGGTGGCCGTCGTCCGGCGAGGCGTGGGCGACGCGGTCACGGTGCGCACGCCGAGGGCCGCGCTGACGTCCACGACCCCGTGGCCGGCCTGCGCGAGCGGTCGTGC
>DATJGA010000139.1:0-5056 GCA_035495395.1 Mycobacteriales bacterium
GGGCACGCTCACCGTCTCGGCCAGCACGATCACCGTCGCCTCGCTGACGCTCGCCGCAGGCAACACGTTCACGATCACGTACGGCTCGACCGCGAGCGGCGGCCCCGGCGCCACGGCGCCGTCGAGCACCGGCGCACAGACGTGGACAACCCAAGAGAAGTCGACCTCCGCCGGCTCCCTCACCAACATCGCTTCGCAGCCGAGCATCACCGTCTACGCCGCCGACGGCGCCGGCACGCTCAATGCGGACACGAGCTCTGTCCCGGTCGGATCGACCGGCAACACGATCACGTTCACGTACACCGCCCCGGCGGGCGGCATCTCGAACGGCTCCGTCACCCTCGCCGTCCCGAGCGGCTGGCCCGCGCCGTCGACGACCGGCTCGAACGCCGGCTACTCGACCTCCAGCGCTGGCACGCTCTCCGTCGGCGGCAGCACGATCACCGTCTCGTCACTGACCGTCGCCGCTGGCAACACGTTCACGATCGTGTACGGGTCGAAGGCGAGCGGCGGTCCCGGTGCAACCGCGACGTCCTCGTCCGGCGCGCAGACGTGGCAGGCGCAGGCGAAATCCACCTCCGCGGGGAGCCTCGCGAATCTCGGCTCTTCGCCCAGCATTACCGTGCTCTCGTCGGACGGCTCCGGCACGCTGACGACCCCAACGGGCGCCGTGAACACCTCGTCGACGGGGAATACGATCACGTTCACCTACACGGCGGCGACGGGCGGCCTCGTGAACGGCAGTGTCACGCTTGCCGTGCCGAACGGCTGGAGCGCTCCCTCGACGACCGGCAGCTCGAACGGCTACACGACCGCGAGCACAGGCAGCGTCAGCGTCACTGGTCAGACGGTCACGGTGTCGGGACTCAATCTGTCGGGCGCGGCGACCTTCACGATCACGTACGGCTCGACCGCGGGCGGCGGCTCCGGCGCGACCGCGCCAGGCACGGCCGCGGCGCAGACCTGGCAGGCGCAGGAAAAATCATCCTCGGGCGGCACGCTCACGAACCTCGGCTCGTCGCCGGCGATCACGGTCAACGACCCGACCGCACCGTCCGCGCCGAACCTCTCCGTCGGCTCGTTCACGAACGCAAGCGCGACCGGGACGACCGTCTACATCCGACAGGGCAGCGCCGGCGGCTTCACCGTCACCGGCACGTCGAGCGACCCGGAGTCGGGCATCGACCACCTCACCTTCCCGAACGGGCTCGGTTCGGGCTGGAGCGGCGGCGGCCAGGACAACTCGTCGCCTTACACGGGTGCCTACACCTTCACGACAGCAGCCGCTGCGCCGGGCGGAAACCAGAACGTGACCGCCACCAACGGCTGGGCGCTGACGTCCTCGTCGACGGCGTTCACCGTCGTTGCCGACACGACCGCACCAGCGGTGACGGCTCCCTCCGTCACGGCCGGCTACTACACGAGCGCGTCCGTTCCCGTGACGGTGAACACGGGCTCGGCGACCGACGGCGGCTCCGGCGTGGACGCGACCACCAGCATCCTTCAGAGCGAATCCGGCACCCTCTCCGGCGGCATCTGCACCTGGTCGGGGACGTGGAACAGCGTCACGCTGACCGGCGGAAACGACACCGGCGTCTCGAGCGGCAACTGCTACCGCTACCGCGAGCTCCTCTCAGACAAGGTCGGCAACCAGGGAACCTCTGCCGTCAGCAACATCGCGAAGGTCGATACCTCCGCACCGTCGACGCCGTCGGTCGCCTTCAGCGGGCTGTCGGCGAACGCGTTCGACAACGGCTCGGGCACGCTCTACATCCGCCCGGCGGCAGGCGGCACCTTCACCGTCACCGCCGCGGCAACCGACGCGGAATCCGGGATTGCGACGTACACGTTCGGAACGCTCAACTCGAACGGCGGCGCCAACTTCAGCGGCTCGCAGAGCGGCGACCACGTCGATTACACCTTCGACGGAACGACGACTGCACCGAGCACGGCGCGCACGGTCGGCGTAACCAACGGCGCGGGCACGGGCTCGAGCAACGCGACGTACTCGATCACCGCGGACACGACCGCGCCGACCGTGAGCGCGCCGAGCGTGACCGCCGGCTACTACACGAGTCTCTCCGTGCCGGTCTCGAAGAACGGTGGCAGCGACGGCGGCTCGGGCGTCGACGGTGCGACGAGCATCGTCGAGCGCGACGACACGACCTTGTCGAACGGAGCTTGCGGCAGCTTCGCCGGCAGCTGGTCCCCCGTCACTCTCATCGGTGGCAACGACACGACCGTCCTCAGCGGACACTGCTACGAGTACCGGGAGAAGCTGTCCGACCATGTCGGCAACCAGGGCACCTCCGGCGCAAGCAGCGTCGCGAAGGTCGACACGCAGGCGCCCGCAAACAGCCTCAGCCTCAGCAACCTCTCGCCCTCCGGGTCAGCGCTGAAGGTCGGCACGCGCGTCTACTACCGCGGTGCGGTCACGGGCGGCGGCTCGTTCAAGCTCACCAACGCCGTCACCGACGGGGAATCGGCACCGGCCTCGTCCGCCACAGCCGCCCTCGGCGGAACGACGAGCGGCTGGACGCACACCCCCTCGACCGTGTCGACGCCCGCCGGCGGCCCGTACGACTCCAACGCCTTCAGCTGGTCGCAGGGGACGACGAGTTCGCCGACGGAGGTCGTCACCGCGGCGGACGCGGCCGGCAACACGACCGCAGCCCCGTCGCTCACGTTCACGAATGATTCGAACGCTCCGACCGGCGGTGCGCTGACGGTCAACGGCGGCGCGACCTGGTCGACGACCGGCAACTTCAACATCGACACTCGCACCGACTACACGGAGACGCAGTCGGCGAACGAATCGGGCCTGGCCTCGTCGACGCTCACGCGCGCTTCCGCCTCGTTGACGAACAACTCCTGCGGGACGTACGGCTCGCCCACGACGATCGTCGGGTCGCCCGCGCAGTCCCTGTCGACCGGTTGCTACCTGTACACCCTCACGGGCGTGGACCAGCTCGGCAACACCGCGTCAGTGAGCGCGACCGTGAAGGTCGACACCTCCGACCCCTCCGCTCCGACCTTCGGCTTCTCCAACTTCACGGGAACGACGTCCGCGGTCGGCAACACGGTCTTCTTCCTCCCGACCGGCACAGGGAGCTTCGACGTGACCGCGAGCTCGACCGACGGCGACTCTGATATCGGCAGCTACACGTTCCCGAGCGCTGCCTCGTTCGGCAGCGGCTGGTCGGTCTCCGGCAGCGGCAGCACGCGCACGTACAGCTACACGCCCGGCGCGGCGACGCCTGGGTCGCAGAGCGTCACCGCGACGGACAACGCCGGCCTGACCGCAAGCTCGAACTTCAGCGTCATCGTCTCCGACACCACACCGCCGACGACGACCATCCAATGCAACAGCGCAGCCTGCCTGGGCTCGTACTACGCGTCCGCCCCGGTGAACGTGACGCTTTCCGCCGACGACGGGCCGACAGGCGCCGGCGTCGACGTCATCCGCTACACGCTCGACGGAAGCGACCCCTCCCCGGTCAACGGCTCGGACTACATCGGGCCGATCGACATCGTCGCAACGACGACCGTCAAGTTCCGCGCGTACGACAACCTCGGCAACGAGGAAGCGGTCGGGTCGCAGCTCGTGCGCGTCGACTCCGCCGCCCCCACCGGGCAGACGATCACCCTCACGGGCCCGAACGCGCCCTACTACACGTCGAACTCGGTCACGTTCACGACCGGAAACGGCTCCGACGCGGACTCCGGCCTCGACCTCTCGAGCGCGGCGGTTACGCGTGAGACAGGCGACCTCTCCGGTGACAGCTGCAGCAACTTCAGCGCCGACGCCGGCACGTTCTCGAGCCCCGACACCGTCGTCAGCGGCGGCCACTGCTATCGCTACACCTTCACGATCGCCGACAACGTCGGACACACCTCGACTCCGGTGACGGCGACGGCCAAGATCGACACCGACAACCCGTCGGTGTCGCTGACGGATCCGGGCACGCCGATTGCCGGCACGGTTTCCCTGAGTGCCGCCGCCTCCGACGCGTCGACCTCCGTCCAGCAGGTCGTCTTCGAGCGTTCCCCCGCAGGCGCGGGCACTTGGACGACGATCGGGACGGACACTTCCGCCCCGTACAGCACGAGCTGGAACACGGGCGCGGTGGCGGACGGCCTGTACGACCTGCGTGCGGTCGCGACAGACATCCTCGGCCACACGCAGGCCGACCTCGTCGCGAACCGCCGCGTCGACAACACTGCACCCGACACGAGCATCGACAACGGCCCGGCCGACCCGTCGAACGACGCGACGCCGACGTTCGACTTCAGTTCGTCCGAAAGCGGCTCCACGTTCGAGTGCCGCGTCGACTCCGGCAGCTGGGGCTCCTGCGCGACCCCGCACACGACGGCAGCGCTCGGTGCCGGGAGCCATACCTTCGACGTCCGTGCCACCGACCAGGCCGGCAATGTCGACGGCACGCCCGCGTCCCAGACCTGGACGATCGACCTGACCGCCCCCGACACGGCCATCGACTCGGGCCCGGCAAGTCCGTCCGGCAATGCGACACCGACGTTCGACTTCAGCTCATCGGAGAGCGGCTCAACCTTCGAGTGCCGCCTCGACTCGGGTAGCTGGAGCTCGTGCACGAGCCCGCACACGACCGCGGCGCTCTCCGACGGCAGTCACACCCTCGACGTGCGCGCAACGGATCAGGCCGGCAACACCGACGCCACGCCCGCGGCTCACACCTGGACGGTCGACCTGACCGCGCCGAACACGACGATCGACTCCGCCCCGCCTGCGCTCGACAACGATGCAACGCCGACGTTCGATTTCAGCTCCTCCGAGGCCGGCTCGAGCTTCGAATGCCGCATCGACTCCGGCACCTGGAACAGCTGCACCACCCCGCACACCACCGCCGTGCTCGGCGAGGGCACACATACCTTCGACGTCCGGGCGACCGACGTCTCGGGCAACACCGACGGCACGCCCGCGAGCTTCACCTGGACGATCGACCTCACCGCCCCGAACACCACGATCGACAGCGGCCCGACGAATCCGACCAACGACACCACTCCGACGTTCGCGTTC
>DATJGA010000140.1:0-4815 GCA_035495395.1 Mycobacteriales bacterium
GAACTCGGGCGCGGAGGGGTCGCGGCAAACGCCGCGGAACGTGGCGTCCTGCCCGCTCTAGAGCCGCAGGAAGCGGGGGGCGAACACGCGCATGCTCGACCACGAGCGCGTCCCGGTGCCGTTGTACTGGGAGACCTGGACGGAGCCGTCGGCGTACACGGCGGTGACCCACGCGACGTGGCCGTACGCGCCGGCCGTGAAGGTGCCGCGCGGCACGCGGCTGCTCTCGCCGGCGTTCCACTGGGCGACCGACCCGACCGCCGGCCGCGTCGTGACCGTCACCCCGCGCCGGCGGGCCACGTCGTCCCAGCCGCTCGCCGACCCCCAGCCCTGGCGGGCGTACACGGGCCGGCCGACGCGAGCCAGCCGCCAGGCCACGTAGCTCACGCACTGGCGCTTGGTGAACCCCCACGGGTCGTGACCGCCCGAGGTGTCGGTGGCCCAGGGGTACCCGGTGACGACGTGCCTCGTCGCCTGCGTGGGGTCGTGCGTCGCGGTGTGCGGGCGGGTGGCCGCCGCGCGCTGCAGGGGCACGGCCGCCCGGCGCGAGCGGCTCGCGATGCGCCGGGGTGCGGGGCGCGGGCCGCGCTGGTCCCAGGCAGGGGAGGTCGTCGGATCCGGCACGACCTGCGCGGGCTCCGACAGGGCGCGGGCACCCGGGGCGGGGTGCGTGGCGCCGCTCAGCACGACGGGCAGCGGCAGGGCGAGGGCGAGCAAGGACAGGGCGTGGCGGGGTCGCACCGGCTTCTCCGAGGGGGGTGAGGGTGGCCGTGGACACGGGGCGGGGTCCGCGGACCACCCAAGCAGAGCCGCGGGCCGGGCAGGTGTGTCCCACGCCACAGCCCCGCTCGGAGGCAGGGCAGATGTGGCGGCGAGGTGAGGTCAGCCGCGGCGGGCGCGGGCGGCCGAGTAGCGCAGCGCCTCGCGCACGAGCCAGACGACGCCGACACCGGCCTCGGCCCACGCGGACTTCGTCTTCTCGCCGTACCAGATGGGCTCGTGCATGTTCGGGATCGGGCCGATCGCGCCGACGTCGACGTAGCGGTAGAGCACGACCGCCGCGACCCCGCCGAACCCGGTCATGCCGACCGCGAGCCACACCAGCCGGTGGTCGGAGGCGAGCACCGCGAGACCGACGACGATCGCCAGCACCGCCTCGACCCGGAACAGGCCGCCCTGGGTGATGGTGTCGCCGACCGCGTCGTAGTTCTTGGCCAGGTCCAGGTGGACGTAGGCGTCGTAAGCGAGCCCGGCCGCGGCGAGCACCGCCAGGACGAGAGAGGAGCGAGTGCGCTGCAAGGGGTTCACGAGCATGGTTCGCCTCCCGGGGTGCTGCGGATCAGGCTGCGGGGTCTCGCTCGACGGGGCAGGACATGCACCGCGGGCCGCCCCGCCCGCTGCCGAGCTCGCTGCCGGCGATGCGCACGACCTCCACCCCGGCCGCCTCGAGGGCGTGGTTGGTGACGACGTTGCGCTCGTAGGCGACGACGAGGCCCGGTGCCAGCGCGAGGGTGTTGTTGCCGTCGTCCCACTGCTCGCGCTCGGCGGTGACAGGGTCCAGGCCGGTGTCGACGACGTGCAGCTCGGGCAGCCCCATCGCCTTCGCGGCCGCGACGACGAACGGCTCGGGCCCCTGCACGTCGCCGGCCGTGAGGGTCCACGCCTGCAGGGAGTCGGCGACCGCCGGGAACATCACGACCTTGTCGACGTCGACCATCGTGCAGACCGTGTCGAGGTGCATGGTCGCGCGCTCCTGCGCGATCGGTACGGCGAGCACGGTCTCGAGGACGCCGGCGGCGAGCGCCCGCTGGGCGAAGGCCTCGACCCCAGCCGGCGTGGTGCGCTGCCCGACCCCCACGGCGACGACGCCCGGGCCCAGCAGCAGCACGTCGCCGCCCTCGAACCACGCCTCGGCCGCGGACCCGCCGTACAGCAGGGGCGTGCCGGCGAAGCGCGGGTGGTGGGTGTAGACGGCCCGGGTGATCGAGGCCTCGCGGTGCCGGGCCGCCATCGAGGGCGAGGTGATCGCGACGCGGTCGCCCACCCAGACGCTGGAGTCGCGGGTGAACAGCAGGTTCGGCAGCGGCGGGACGACGAAGTCCGAGCCGTGCGAGAGCCGGGCCACCAGGCCGTACGTCGCGGTCGACGGGAGCTCGTCGTGGGTGATGCCGGCGATGACGTGCCCCGCGAGGTCCTCCGGTGCCTGGTCGTGCAGCCAGGCCTCGAGGACGACCGCGAGCGCGGGCCCGACCTCGCGCGCGGCGACGGCCGCCTGGATGACCTCTGCCCGCGCGGCCTCGACGGCGAGCGTCTCGACGAGCAGCTCCTGCAGGTAGAGGACCTCGACGTCGCGGTCCCGCAGCGCCTGCGCGAACGCGTCGTGCTCCTCCTGCGCGCGGCCCACCCAGGGGATCCCGTCGAAGAGCAGGTGCGCGTTGTTGCGCGGGGTGAGCCGGGAGAGCTCCGCGCCGGGCCGGTGCAGCAGCACGGTCCGCAGCCGCCCCACCTCGCTCGTGGCACCCATGCGGACAGCCTCTCAGGTCCGGTCGAGGTGGCGCAGCGCGCGACGCGGCCGGTTCGTGATGACGGCGTCGACGCCGAGCTCGAGGACGAAGTCGATGTCCTCGCGCTCGTCGACGGTCCACACGTGCACCCGGTTGCCCTTGTCGTGCACCCGCTCGACGTACCTGGGGTGCCGGCGCAGGATCTCCAGCGACGGCCCCGCGATGCTGCACTGCGGCGGCAGCGTCCCGTCCCGGAAGCGCAGCGGGACGTGCTGCATGAGGAACACGGTCGGCAGCATCGGCGCCATGACGTGCAGCCGGCGCAGCGACGTCGCAGCGAAGGACATCACCGTCACCTGCGACACCGACCGGGTGAGCGGCCGCGCCAGGCCGTACCTCTCGAGCAGCTCGACGAGCGCCTTCTCGACCAGCCCGCCGTACCGGGTGGGGTGCTTGGTCTCGACGTGCAGCTCGACCCGCCGGTCCTGGTCCAGCACGAGCTGGAGCAGCCGCTCCAGGGTGAGCACCCGGCCGCCCTCGTGGTCGACCTCCTGCCACGAGGCCTCGAGCAGCGGGTCGTGCTGGCGGCTCTTCCACGACGAGAAGTCGAGCTGGTGCAGGTCCGACAGCTCCAGCGCCGACACCGACCCGCGGCCGTCGCTCGTGCGGTCGACCCGCCGGTCGTGCACGCAGACCAGCACCCCGTCGCGGGTCATCCGCACGTCGCACTCGAGCGCGTCGGCGCCGTCGGCGACCGCCCGCTCGTAGGCCGTCAGGGTGTGCTCGGCGTGCTCGGCCGACGAGCCCCGGTGCGCGACGACCATGGTCATCGTCGACGGACCTCCGCGGGCACCCCGTTCACCACGTCGATGACCGGCAGGCCGTCGAGCACCCGCTGCAGGTTCGCCTTGGACTTCCCGATGATGCGCATCGCGGCCTCGCCGCTGGAGCCGGCCATGTGCGGCGACAGCAGCAGGCCGGGTACGTCGAGCAGCGGCGAGCCCACCGGCAGCGGCTCGACGGCGAACACGTCGAGGGCCGCGCCGGCGAGCCGGCCCTCGAGGAGCGCGGCGTGCAGCGCTTCCTCGTCGACGACCTCGCCGCGGGCGCCGTTGACGAGCAGCGCACCGGGCTTCATGGCCGCGAGCCGCGCGGCGTCCCACAGCCCGCGCGTCTCCTCCGCGAGGGCGATGACGAGCACCACGACGTCGCTGGTGGCGGTGAGCTCGTCCAGCTCCACCCACGGCGCCGGCGCGTCGTCGCGACGGGTCCGGGTCCAGTGCACGACGTCGCAGCCGAGCGCCCGCAGCCGCGGCGCGAGGGCCCTGCCGATCGCGCCCATCCCGACGACGCCGACCCGCATGCCGGCGAGCTCGCGCGCGCCGAGCGAGGTCTGCGGCCACTCGCCCCGCCGTACGGCGGCGTCCGCCTCGACGGTCCGGCGCAGCAGCGCGAACACGGCCGACAGGCACCACTCGGCGACCGACACGGCGTTGGCGCCGGCGCAGTTCGCGACCGGCACCTCCCGCGCGGCGCAGGCGTCGAGGTCGATGCCGTCGACCCCGGCGCGCGGCACCTGCACGAACGCGACGCGGGGCCCGGGGTCGAGGACGCGGAAGTCCTGGGTCCAGTCGGCGAGGACGAGGTCGACGTCCGGCAGCAGCGCGTCCGCGGCCGCCTGCTCCCGGCTCTCCGGGACGACGATCTCCATCCGGGGGTCGCCGACGAGCACCTCGAGCAGGTCCTTCGGCAGCGGCGGCAGCGCCAGCAGCCGCCAGGTCACGACGAGCCGGCGAGCGCCGCGTGGTCGAGCGCGCAGGCCTGGTCCAGCCCGAGCACCTGCATGAAGCGGCCGAAGGCGAGGTACTTGCCGCACACCAGCGCCAGCTCGATCGCGCCGCGGGTGCCGAGGTGCTGCTCCACCGCCGCCACCAGCTCGTCGGTGATCCCCGCGGAGTGCTGGGCGAACTGGTCGGCGAACCGCAGCGCGACCCGCTCCGCCTCGGTGAACCCCTCCCCGGGGTCGGCGACCTGCTGCAGCAGCTCCTCCGGCACGTCCCCGCGCCGCAGGCCCAGGCACAGCTCGCACTCGTTGACCTGCGCGATGCGGTAGCGCACCAGCTCGTGCAGCCGCGGGTCGAGCGTCGTCTCGGCGACGCTCTTCTCGTACGCCCCGATCGTTGCCGCGAACTGCGGCGCGATCGTCAGCGCCTTCACGACGTCGAGGCCCTCGCCCTCCGGCAGGTCGATCCGCGCCACCACGACTCCCTCATCGCTGTTGCCGCGAGCCTGGCACATCTCACTTCAGCAG
>DATJGA010000141.1:0-4802 GCA_035495395.1 Mycobacteriales bacterium
GCCGAAGAGCAGGAGCGGTACGGCGGTCACCACGCCGGAGGACAGCAGCAGCAGGGCGTGGTCCGGCCCGTGACCGGTGAAGGTGCCGGTGCCGGCCGCGGCGAGACCCAGCAGGTAGAGGGCGGCGATCGGCCCGGTGACAGCGGTCTCGATGCTCAGGGAGGCGAGCGCCCCGACGTTGGCCTGCTTCTTGAGCAGCCCGTAGGTGCCGAAGGAGAACGCCAGCCCGAGGGCGATCCACGGCGGCCGGCCGTTGTCGACGGTGAGCACCGCCACCGCCGCGACCGCGAACCCGATGGCCAGCTGCTGCACCGGGCGCAGCCGCTCACCGAGGACGAGGACCCCCAAGGCCACGCTGACGAGCGGGTTGATGAAGTACCCGAGCGAGGTCTCGACGACCTGCCCGCTGTTCACGCCGTAGATGTAGAGCCCCCAGTTGCAGGCCAGCAGCACCGAGGCGACCGCCAACCGCCGTACCTGGTCGGGGGTGACGGCGCGGACCGCGGCCCAGCCGCGGGTGACCCGCAGCAGGAGGGCCATGAGCACCAGCGACCAGAGCACGCGGTGCGCCAGCACCTCCAGCGGGGCGGCCGGCTCCAGCAGCGGCCAGAAGAGCGGGAACAGCCCCCACAGCGCGTAGGCCCCGATGCCGTAGCCAAGGCCCTCCCGCGTGCGGTCCACGCGGAAAGGCTACGGGCGCGTCTTCCAGGCGCTGGGACCGCCGGACTGCTTGGCGAAGCCGACGCCGGTGCGCGCGTCGCCGTCCTGGCGGTTGTTGTCGCTCCAGACGACGGCCGGGCTGCCGTCCGGCATGACGGTCACCTTGAAGAAGTCCAGCAGCGTCCGGTCCGAGCTCGAGCCGGGCAGGATGCCGCAGAAGATGCCCAGGGTGCAGATGCCGCCGTGGTGCACGGAGTGGTCGCTCGCGTAGCCCCACAGCACGCTGGGCCGGGCGGTGCCGAGGTCGCGGACCTGGGCGACGGCCACCCGCCAGTCGATCTTCGTGGCGTTCTTGTCGGAGGCGGTGGTGTGGTACCAGCTCACGACCGCGACGCCCTTGCCGCCGCCGGCGACCCAGCCGAACAGGTCGTTGCCGGAGGCACCCGGGAGCGCGTTGTCGACGGCGTACGGGGCGGTCCACGTCACGCCGTGGTCCTTGGACTGCTGCAGCCAGACGTGCATCGGCTGGCCCTTGTGCGCGTACCCGCTGTAGACGGCGTAGACGTAGCCGCCGCGGTCGACCGCGCTGGCCATCCAGAAGTTGCCGAAGTTCGCGTCGTCGGCGCCGGCGTTGACGAGGTGGTCGGTCCAGAGCCCGCTCTCGGGGTCGCGGACGGCGAGCTTGATGGTGCTGATCGGCGGGCTGCCGTACGTCGTGTCGGTCGTGGTCAGCCGGGTCGTGCCGTAGCTGACGTAGACCCGGCCGGCGTCGTCGGTGCTCACGCCGCCGATCGAGGTCCCGTTGTGGGCGCTCTCCGCCGCCGTCTGGGGGTTGCTGTAGAGCAGCTCCGGCGGGCCGAAGGTCTTGCCCTTGTCGTGGCTGGCGACGGCGAGCATCGTGCCGGTCGCCAGCTCGTGCCAGACGACGAAGACGTTCTCGCCGTGCGCCCCGGTCGTGGCCAGCCACTCGCGGTCCGCGCTGCCGTGGATGAACGTCTGCTGCGGGAAGGTGCGGCCCTTGTCGGTGGAGCGGAAGACCGTGATGCCGTCGACGTCGAGGTCCCCGGCGTACACGCTGCCGTCCTTGGCCACGGTGACGTCGGAGTCGCTGCCGGGGAGCGCGGCGTAGGACGTGTCGGTGCGGGCGGAGGGGAGCTTCACCCAGCTGCGGCCCTGGTTGTCGCTGCGGGCGAGCACGGCGCCGCCGTCGCCCGGCGTGCTGACGTAGATCGTCCCGGTCGGGGAGACCGCGATCCCGGGCTCACCGAAGTCGGACGAGTAGGCGAACGTGTTCTTGCCGAACGCGAGCGGCGTCTTGGTGGTCGCGTGCGACAGCGGTGCGGCGACGGCGAGCCCGACGGCGGGGACGACGAGCAGGGCGAGCAGGGGACGGCGCACGGGGGGACTCCAGGGCTGTGGCGGTCCTCAGGTCTTCGACGCGGGCCGCCCGAGTCCTGCCCCCCGGCACGGCCGTGGCCGGGACCCAGGTGCGGGTCCCGGCCACGGGGGCGAGCAGGGTCAGCCCGAGAAGCTGCTGCTCATCGGGGCGGTGAAGGACTGGAGGAAGTCGTCCAGCAGGGCGCCCAGGTCGAGGCTGGACAGGTCGGTCGGCGCGCTGAGCTGGTCGGCCGAGTCGTCGACGTCGACGACGACCTGGACGCCGGCGAAGCTGTCCGTGCCGGGGTCGGTCGAGAGCTGGCGCAGCGACTCCAGGTCGACGGCCACCTGGGTGAGGTGGCTGTCGTGGAGCTTGATGGTGCCGCGGGCCTCGCCGCCCTTGACGTTCTTGTCGATCTCGGCCGGGCTGACGTCCGCGAGCATCGACGCGAAGGGCAGGTCCTTCTCGGCCTTGAGCACGGCGAGCAGCGCCTTGAGGGCCGGGGCCGCCTGCACCTTGACGTCGAGCACGCGGTCCTTGCTGCTGTCGTTGGCGTCGGTGACCTTCACGTACGGCTTCACCGCGGCGTACGCCTTGTCGAGCAGGCCGTTGACGTCGTACGTCTTGCCGGGCGTGGTGCTGGGCGGGGTGATGCCCGAGAAGGTGCCGGCGAGGTCCTTGAGCTGGTCGAGGTACTTCGCGAGCGGGAGCTTGAGCCACTTGCCGGCCCGGACGTCGGTGAGCCCCTGCGCGAGACGCGGGTCCATCGCGCCGAGGCTGTTGTCGAGCTGCGCGTCGAAGTCGCTCGTGCCGGCGGCCTTGGCGAGCACGCCGATCTCGGTGAGGTTGACGTGCGCGTACAGGTCACCGGCGATGAGGCGGAGCTCGACGAGCTCGGCCTTGTCGTCGCGGATGACGAAGGCGGCGTTGACCTTGTCGAGCGCGGCCTTGAGGTCGGTCGGGTTGACCGCCTGGGTCTTCACGCTCTTGAGCGTGGCGTCGCCGGCCGGGTCGGTGATGTAGGTGATGCTGCCCTTGAGCAGCGCCTGGACGAGCGCGGGCTTGGTGTCGCCGTCCTTGTTGACCATCTTGGCGAAGTTGCCCTGGGCGTCGTCGAAGCGCAGCGTGAACGACGCGGCCTTGCTGTCGCCCAGGTAGGACTGGGCGGCGGCGAACTCCTGCTTGACGGTCTTCTTCTTCTCGGCGCCGCAGCCCGCGGCCGCGGCGAGCGGCAGGGCCAGGACGAGCGTGCCGGCGAGGAGCCGGAGGCTACGGGTCACGGTTGTGGCGATCCTTCGTGAGTGGTGGGTGTGCGGGACAAGTGTGCCCGTTCCGGTCGGCGGCCGCGGGAGGGCTGCCTCACGATCGGGTCTCGGGCGCTGCACAGGGCAGACTGTTGGGCCGGTTGCCGCAGTCAGCACGCATCGGCACGATTCGGAACGAGAGGTCGCCCCCGTGGACGTCGTGGCGCGCGAGGTCGCGCGCGAGCAGGAGGTGCTCGACCGCGCGCTGGCGCGGCTCGAGGTGCTCCGCGCGCAGGCGCTCGTGCGCGAGCGCGACTCCCTCGCCCTCGCCCAGGCCGGCACCCCGCAGGGCCTGTACGAGCGGGACGTCACCGCGCTGCACACCGCCGTCCGCCGCGCCGACCTCGACGCCGCCGGGGAGGGCCTGGTCTTCGGCCGGCTGGACCTCGACGAGGGCGCTCCCCTGCACGTCGGGCGGATCGGCCTGCGCACCGACGACCAGGAGCCGATCGTCGTCGACTGGCGGGCGCCGGCCGCCGCGGCGTTCTACCGGGCGACCCCGGCGGAGCCGCTCGGCGTCGTGCGGCGGCGCACCATCACCTCCCGCGGGCCGCGCGTCGTCGGCGTCGACGACGAGCTGCTCGACCCCGAGGCCGACCTCGAGGGCACGGTCGTCGGGGACGGCGCCTTCCTCGCCGCGGTGTCGCGCGAGCGCGGCCCGCACATGCGCGACATCGTCGCCACCATCCAGCGCGAGCAGGACCTCGCCGTGCGCGCGCCCGACGACGGCGCGCTCGTCGTCACCGGGGGCCCGGGCACCGGCAAGACCGCGGTCGCGCTGCACCGCGTGGCCTACCTCATGTACGCGCGGCGCGACTGGTACGGCCGCCGCGGCGTCCTCGTCGTCGGGCCGTCGGACGTCTTCGTCGACTACATCTCCGCCGTGCTGCCCTCGCTGGGCGAGACGTCGGTGCGGCTCGCCTCGCTCGGCGGGGTGCCGGTGCTGCCGCGCCGGCTCGCGCTCGGCGGGGACGACGACGCCGCCGCGGTCGCGGCGAAGGGCTCGCTGCGGATGGCCACCCTGCTCAAGCGGGCGGTCCGCCGGCTGTCCGGGCGCGAGCGGCTGCACGAGCTGCACCTGGAGCGCTGGGGCCACCCGTTCGTGCTGCCGGTGCAGGAGCAGCTGCGCCGGCGCTCGCACGTCGGCCGGTCGCCCCGGTCCCACAACACCGGCCACACGGCGTACGTCGCGGCCCTGGTGGAGGCGGCCTGGCGCGAGTGGGAGCGCCGCCCGAACGCCGCCACGCCCGAGCCCGGGGACCGCGAGGACTTCGGCCGCTGGCTGCGCCACGAGCCGCGCTTCGTGCGGGCGGTGGCCGCCGCGTGGCCGGTGCTGCAGCCCACCGACGTGCTGACCGCGCTGCGCACCGGAGCGGTGCCGCTGAGCACCCTCGCGCAGGGCCTGTACGACGACGAGGAGCAGGCGGCGCTGGCGCGGAGCTGGCCGGACACCGTGCTGT
>DATJGA010000142.1:0-3047 GCA_035495395.1 Mycobacteriales bacterium
GACACGCACGGCAACGTCGTCGTCGTGAGCACCCGCGACTGCTCGCTGCAGCGGCGCTACCAGAAGGTCGTGGAGGAGGCGCCCGCGCCGTTCCTCACCGACGAGCAGACCGCCCAGATCTACAAGGCCTCCAAGGACATCATCCGCGAGGCCGGGTACGTCGGGGCCGGCACCTGCGAGTTCCTCGTGGCCCAGGACGGCCTCATCAGCTTCCTCGAGGTCAACACCCGTCTCCAGGTCGAGCACCCGGTCACCGAGGAGGTCACCGGGGTCGACCTCGTGCGCCAGCAGTTCCGCATCGCGGACGGCGAGGCGCTCGACTTCGACGACCCGACCCCGCGCGGCCACTCCTTCGAGTTCCGCATCAACGGCGAGGACCCGGGTCGCGGCTTCCTGCCTGCGCCCGGCACGGTCACCACCTTCGTGCCGCCGCTCGGCCCGGGTGTGCGCGTCGACACGGGCATCGAGTCGGGCTCGGTCATCGGCGGCGCGTTCGACTCCCTGCTCGCCAAGCTCATCGTCACCGGGGCGACGCGCGAGCAGGCGCTGCAGCGCTCCGCCCGCGCCCTCGACGAGCTCAAGGTCGACGGCATGCCGACCCTGATCCCGTTCCACCAGAAGGTCGTGCGTGACCCGGCCTTCACCAGCGAGCCCTTCACCGTGCACAACCGCTGGATCGAGACCGAGTTCGACAACGACATCCCCCCGTACGGCGGGACGGCCGGCGCCGACGCGGAGCCCGAGGCGCGGCGCACCGTCGTCGTCGAGGTGGCCGGCAAGCGCCTCGAGGTGACCCTCCCCGAGGGCCTCGGCGGCGTGGCCGCACCGGCCGCGGGCAAGGGCCCGGCGAAGCGCAAGGCGGCCGGCAAGGCAGGCGCCGTCGTCTCCGGCGACACCCTCACCTCGCCCATGCAGGGGACCATCGTCAAGGTCGCCGTCGAGGACGGCGCGCAGGTCGAGGCGGGCGACCTGGTCGTCGTGCTCGAGGCCATGAAGATGGAGCAGCCGCTCAACGCGCACAAGGCCGGCACCATCACCGGGCTGGGTGCCGCCGTCGGCGAGGTCGTGACCGCGGGCTCCGCGATCTGCGAGATCAAGGACTGACCCCGCGGCAGGCTCAGCCCGGGTTGAGCCGCCGCGAGCTGGTCAGGAAGCCCCAGCCCCAGCACAGGTGCATGGTGGCGAAGACCGCCGGAAGTCGGAGCGCGTCGGGTACGGCGAGCCGCCTGCCGACGAGAGCGCTGGCGCCGAGGTTGGCCGCGGCGTAGCCGCCCGGGGCGAGCCAGCCGACCGGCTGCCCGACGAGGACCAGGGCGATGCCCAGGCCGATCCCGAGGACGGTGACCGGCGGCACGAGGTAGTGCCAGCGCACCGAGTCGCCGTGCCGGCGCATGCCGACCCGGCGCCAGCGACCGTAGTCGCGGTACTGCCGGGCGAGGGCGCGCAGCGACGTGCGCGGGCGGTAGGTCACCCGCAGCTCGGGGGCGAACCAGACCAGGCCGCCGCGGCCGCGCAGCCGGTGGTTGAGCTCCCAGTCCTGCGCGCGGGTGAAGGTCTCGTCGTACCCGCCGACGGCCTCGACCGCCTCGCGCCGGAAGATCCCGAGGTAGACGGTGTCCGCCGGGCCGGGCTCGCCGCCGTAGTGGAACTTGCCCCCGCCGACGCCGAACGGCGACGACATCGCCGCGGCGACCGAGCGCTCGAAGCCGTTGGTCCCCTCGGCGCCCATCACCCCGCCGACGTTGACGGCGCCGGTCTCCCGCAGGATCTCGACGCCCCGGCGCACGTAGCCGGGCGGGAGCACGGCGTGCCCGTCCACCCGGACGACGACCGGCTCGGTCGTGGCTGCGAAGGCGGCGTTCAGGCCGCTCGGCGTGCGGCCGGTCGGGTTCGGCACGACGGTGACCCGCGGGTCGGCGGCCGCGATCTCGGCGGCCACGTCCTCGGTGCCGTCCTTGGAGGGCCCGACCGCGACCGCGACGCGCAGGGGACCGGGGTAGTCCTGCGCGAGGATCGCCGCGACGGCCTCGCGCAGGTGCAGCGCCTCGTCGCGCACCACCATCACCGCGGCCACGGCGGGCCAGTCGTGCTGCTCCACCACCCGCTCAGCCCTCGGGCGTCATGAGCTGGCGGGCCGCCTCGGTCAGCGAGCCGCTGAGCGAGGGGTAGATCGAGAACGTGTGCGCCACCTGGTCGGCGGTGAGGCCGTTCTGGACGGCCAGCGAGACGGCGAGGATGAGCTCGGAGGCGTGCGGCGCGACGACGACCCCGCCGAGCACCTGACCGGAGCCCGGCCGGCAGAAGAGCTTCACGAAGCCGTCGGTGATGCCCTGCATCTTGGCCCGCGCGTTCGTCGCGAGGGGCAGTCGGATGCCGTTGGCCGCGACCGCTCCCGAGTCGACCTGCTGCTGCGTGATGCCGACGCTCGCCACCTCCGGGTCGGTGAACACGTTGGCGGCGACGGTGCCGAGCCGCAGCGGCGCGACCGCCTCCCCCAGCGCGTGCCACATCGCGATCCGGCCCTGCATCGCCGCCACCGACGCGAGCATGAGCACGCCCGTGACGTCGCCCGCGGCGTAGACGCCGTCCGCGGTCGTCCGCGACACCCGGTCGACCGTGACGAAGCCGCCTGCGTCGACGGCGACACCCGCCTCCTCCAGGCCGAGGTCCTTGGTGTTCGGCACCGAGCCGACCGTCATCAGGCAGTGCGAGGCGGTGACCGTCGAGCCGTCGACCAGCCGGACGAGCACCCCGTCGTCGGTGCGCTCCACCCCGGCGGCCCGGCCCCGGAGCACCCGCATGCCCCGTCGTACGAAGACCTGCTGGAGCTGGTCGGCGGCGTCGGCGTCCTCCGACGGCAGCACCCGCTCGCGGCTGGAGACCAGCGTCACCTGGCAGCCGAGGGCGAGGTAGGCGCTGGCGAACTCGGCGCCCGTGACACCGGACCCGACGACCACCAGGTGCTCGGGCAGGGCGGGCAGGTCGTAGAGCTGGCGCCAGTCGAGGATGCGCTCGCCGTCCGGCTCGGCCCCGGCGAGCACCCGCGG
>DATJGA010000143.1:0-6470 GCA_035495395.1 Mycobacteriales bacterium
CCCACGTACGCCGCGGCGTCCGGCTCCTTGGCCGTCGGCACCACGCGCAGCACGCCGTCGGCACCGATGCCGGCGCGCCGGTCGCACAGCCGGCGCACGAGCTCGTCGGTGAGCTCCAGCGAGCCGTCTGGGTCGGGCAGCAGCACGAAGTCGTTCTCCGTGCCGTGCCCCTTGAGGAAGCGCACCTCAGGAGCCTACGGCTGCCCGGGCCTGGGCCAGCAGGTCACCCGACGGGTCGAGCCAGTGGATGCGCGGGTCGCGGCGGAACCAGGCCCGCTGCCGCTTCACGAACCGGTTCGTGGCGCTCACCGTCGCGGCCCTCGCCTCCTCCGAGGTGAGGGTGCCGTCGAGCTGGGCCAGCGCCTGCTTGTACCCGAGCGCCTGCGACGCGGTCACCCCCTCGCGCAGCCCGTCGAGCGCCTCGACCTCCTCGACGAGGCCGGCCGCCCACATCCGCTCCACCCTCGCGGCGACCCGGTCGCGCAGGTCGGGCCGGTCCAGCCCCAGGTGCACGGCAGGCACCCACGGCTCGTACGCCGTCAGCTCCCCCGGCATCGACCCGTGCAGCAGCACGACCTCGAGCGCGCGCACCACCCGGCGCCCGTTGCTCGGCTCCATCCGCGCCGCCGCCGCAGGGTCGAGCCCGCGCAGCCGCTCCCACAGCGGCAGCGACCCGTGCTCCTCGAGCTCGGCCTCCAGCAGCAGCCGCAGCGCCGGGTCGGTGCCCGGGAACTCCAGCCGGTCCAGCGCCGCCCGCAGGTACAGCCCGCTCCCGCCGACGAAGACCAGCGGGCAGTCGCGCGCGGCCACCACGTCCCGCGCCAGCGCCTGGTAGGCCGCCGCCGTCGCCGTGACCCGAACGTCCCACACGTCGAGCAGGTGGTGCTCGACCCCGGCCCGCTCCTCGAGGCTGAGCTTCGCCGTACCGATGTCCATGCCGCGGTAGAGCTGCATCGAGTCGGCGTTGACGACCTCGCCCCCGAGCGCCTGCGCGAGCGCCACCCCGAGGTCGGACTTGCCCGCGGCCGTCGGACCGACGACCGCCACGACCAGGGGGCTCACCGCCCCTTTCTAGCCCACCGCCGCTCGGGTACGGCGATCAGCAGCCCGACGGCGCAGCCGGCCAGGACGAGCCACCAGGTGCGGACCCCTCGCGTCAGCTGGTCGTCGCCGGGGAAGAGCACGAGGTGCCGTCCGATCGGGGCGATGAGCAGGGTCGACAGCAGCGCGAGCGCGACCCCCGAGGCGACCGTCTCGGCGGGCTCGTCGAGCCGCGCCCGGGCCAGCACCGCGAGGGCGAACCCCAGGACCCAGCAGCCGACGAGCTCGAGGAGCAGCACCCGGTCGACCGACGAGCGGGCCCACCAGGCGAGCAGGTCAGCGACGCCCACGGCCACCGCGACGAGCGCTGCGACGGCGCGCAGCAGGACCTGGGTCGACCGCCGTACCGGGCACGCGGCGACGACGGCGGCGGCCGGCTCGTCGAGCGCGCAGGCGGCGGCCGCGCCGACGAGGACCATGGACAGCTGCAGCACCAGCAGCGACGGCCCGCTGCGCAGCAGGACGGCGAGGGCGCCCGTCGCTCCCCCGGCGGCGGTCAGGCCCAGCAGGGCCCGCCACGACACCGCGCGGAGCAGGACGGGCGCCATCGCGATCACAACCTGCTGGTGCCTGTCGAGGAGCTGATCGAGGCGTGGTCGGGGCCGGTCACGACGGCGAGGGCGAAGCTGGCCAGGGCAAGCACGACCACCACCACCAGCGCCCGGCGCAGGGACGCGGCGGTGGCGCCCTCGGCGTCCTTGAGCAGCGCGACGACGGCGGCGAAGGCGCACAGCAGCAGCACCCACAGCAGGAAGAACCACGGGTTGCCGCGCCACGACTCGACCGCGTGCGGCTTGCCGGGGTCGGTGTCGAGCGTCGTGAAGAACGCGAACGGCGAGAACAGCCGCACCAGCAGCCACCCGAGGCTGTCCTGGTTGTTCGCCGTCCAGCCGTTGCCGACGATGCCCCACGCGCTGACGGCCACGACCGGTACGACGACCGCACCCGGGAAGCGCAGCCAGCGGGCGCTCATGACGCCGAGCAGCGGACCTCCGAGCGCCGAGCCGGCGGCCATGGCGACGACGATCGCGGCGCGCTCGCCACCCGACCAGGTGCCGTAGGCCCAGTCGCCCGCGGCGTCGGGGACGGTCAGGCAGACGACCGCCGAGACGAGCCCGAGGGCGCCGGGCAGCAGGGCTGCGAGCAGCAGCGCCCCGACCCGCTCCTGCAGCGACGCGGGCACGACGTCGACGGCCTCCGCCGCGCGCTCCAGCGAGCGGGTGAGCCGGAACCCGACCACCACCCCGAACAGCCCGAGGAACACGGCGGCCGACATGGGCGGCGCGTAGACGTCGTCCTTGGCGTTGTGCACGCCGATCGCGGTCGTGACGGCCCACAGCGCGGCACCGACGAGGAACACCGGGTGCGTGGCGTACCGCCGCACCTCCACCTTCGCGAGCGCTCCGACCCGCGACCCAGCCATCGTCGTCGTCATGACGACTCCAGGCCCTTGACGTAGGGCTGCACGCCCGACGGGGTGCTGATCTGGGCCGTCTGGTGACCGGTCGTCATGGCCAGCGCGAGGAACACCAGTCCCAGCGCACCGATGCCTGCGCCGACCCGGACCAGCCGCCTCCGGTCGGGCGGCTCGGCGCCCTTCATGAGGGCGGCGAGCACCGCGAGCGCGCAGAGCACGACGGTCCACGCGCTCCACCAGTACGGCGAGCCCGTCCAGGACCCGAGCAGGTGCTCGTTGCTGCTGATCGAGCTGAACTGCGCCCACGGGGCGGCGAGCCGCACCAGCTCGCCCCACCAGGCCTGCGGGCTGTTGTCCGAGAGCCCCTCGCCCGTGAGGATCCAGAACAGCAGGACGACGACCGGGACGACCACGGCGCCCGGGAACCGCAGCCAGCGGGCGGCGGCGATGCCGAGCAGCGGGCCGCCGACGCACGCGACGACGACCGAGCCGAGGAAGATCGCAGCGCGGTCGGTGCTGCTCCAGTAGCCGAGCGCCCAGTCGGGGGCGTCGGCGTGGTGCACGAGGACGACCACGAAGGACAGCAGACCGACGGCACCGGGCAAGGCGGTCGCGAGGCACAGCGCCCGCACCCGGTCCTGCACCCCGGCGGGTGTCGTCCCGACCGCCTCCTCGAGCTTCTCCATCGAGCGGGTCAGCCGGAAGGTCGCGACCAGGCCGAAGAGCCCCACGAAGAAGGCGGGCACGATCGCGATGTTGTAGTAGTCGATCGTCCTCGTCGCGATCGCGAGGAACCACGCGTTCGCCGCCAGCCCGACGAGGAACACCGGGTGCTTGGCGAGACGCAGCGTCTCGATCTTGGCGAGCGCGGTCACGGACCGGCTCTCGGGCATGACGGCAGTGCTCATGGATCCCCCAGGGCATGAGTGCGTCGGCGGACAGGGTCAGGTCAGGGCAGGTGCGTCGCTGCGGAGCAGCAGGTAGGCGTCCTCGAGGGTCGGCTCGACGAGCTCCGCACCGGGCGGCGCGGGGTCGGCGAGGTTGCGGTAGCGGCCGGTGCCGGTGCGGAACGACGAGACCGCCGCCGGGTGCGGCTCGTCAGCCAGCCAGACGCACCCGTCGGCGCGCTGGAGGAGCTCGCGGACCGTGCCGTTGAAGCAGACCCGGCCGGCGTCGAGCACGACGACCCGCTCGCAGAGCGCGGCCACGTCCTCGGTCTGGTGCGTCGACAGCAGCACCGTCGACGTGCGGGCGGCCTCGGCGAGCACGCCGCGCAGCGACGCGCGCTGCTCCGGGTCGAGCCCGGTGGTCGGCTCGTCGAGCAGCATCAGCGCCGGCGCGCCGATGAGCGCCTGCGCGAGAGCGAGCCGTCGGCGCTGCCCGCCGGACAGCGACTTCACCTTCTTCGCGGCCCGGTCGGCGAGCCCGACGAGGCCCAGCACCCGCCGTACCTCGTCGTGCCGGGCGTCGGCGTCGGTCCACTCCTTGAGCACCGCCAGGTAGTCGACGAAGGCGAAGGCCGTGAAGCCGCTGGGGAAGCCGAGCTCCTGCGGCAGGTACCCGAGTCGCCTGCGCACCTCGGTGCGCTGCTGCGGGTCGGCGGGGTCGAGGTCGAGCACCCGCACCCGCCCGTCCGAGGGCGGCAGCACCGTGGCGAGGATCCGCAGCAAGGTGGTCTTGCCGGCGCCGTTCGGGCCGAGCAGCCCCGTCACGCCGGGCTCGAGCACCAGGTCGACGTCACGGAGCGCGTGCGTGCGCCCGTACTTCTTGCCCACCCCGGTCAGCCGCACCGTCATCGCGTCCCCCACGCAAGTCGACCCCGCCGTGCCAGGAAGAGAAGCACCCCGGCGACGCTCACCGCTGCGTACGTCAGCACGTACTCGTCACCGACGACGTCCGCCGCGGTGCCGTGCCGGGCGACGCTCGAGACGACCATCAGCCAGACCGTGCCGACCGCACCGGTGGCGGTGAGCGGCGCGATCCACGTCGACAGCGCCAGCACCACGGCGGTGCAGCCCGCGGCCGGCGCGAGCCACCAGAACGCGATCGACCCCGGCAGCAGCAGGCTCGCGGTCACGAACGCGGGCACCGCGACGACGACCAGCGCCGCGCTGCGCAGCAGCACCAGGCGCAGCCTGCTGTACGGCGTCGCGCACTCCGACTCCAGCGCCTCGTCGAGCTCGGGGTCGTACCCGAGGGCCACCGCGAGCGCGGGCACGAGAGGGGCGAGGAGGAGGAAGGCCAGCTGCCCGTGGCTCTCGCCGTAGTCGCCCGCGATCGTCACGAACACCAGCAGCGCGGTGAGCCCGACCAGCCACGCGCCGCGGAACGCCGGGCTGACCGCGACGATCCGCGCGTCCGCCGCCGACAGGCCGGTACGGCGGGCCAGCCGCTCCACGAGCGACTGCTTGGGCACCTCGAGGGCGTCCCGGACCCGGGCCCAGGTCTGGTCGACGACCGGCTCCGCGGGGACCTTCGCGCGGCACGCGGCGCAGGTGAGCAGGTGCTGCTCGACGCTGGCCCCGGCCACCGACCCGTCGGTCCCGTCGACCCAGCGGGCCAGGGCCTCGTCGTCCACGTGCCAGGCCGTCGTCATGACGTCACCTCCGCGAGCTGGGTACGCAGGTGGGCCTTCGCCCGGTGCAGCCGCGTCTTCACCGTGTTCTCAGGCACTCTCAGCACCTTCGCCGCCTCACGGGTGGTGAGGCCGTCGAGGACGACCGCCTGCATCACGGCGCGCATCTCCGGCGAGAGCCGCTTCATCGCGGCACCCAGGTCGCCGTACTCGACGGACAGGAGCACCTGCTCCTCGGCGGCCGGCGACGCCGGCTCGTCGTACGGCGGGAGGTCGGCCAGGAAGGACACGTCCTTGCGACGACGGAGCCGGGACACGAGCCGCCGCACGGCGATCCCCCCGAGCCACGCGGCGGCCTCGCCGTCCCCCCGGTACCGGCCCGCCTCGCCCCAGACCGCGACGAAGGTGTCCTGGAGCGCGTCGGCGACGACCTCCGGGTCGTTGCAGCGGCGGCGGAGCCGGACGGCGAGCCACGCGGCGTGCCGGTCGTAGAGCTCGCGCATCGCCCCGAGGTCTCCCCCCGAGACCTCGGTGAGCAGCTCCGCGTCCGACCGCGTGCCCGTCATGCCCTGCCTGTCGCCCCCCGCACGTCAAAAGGTTCCCGCGCGAGGGGCGACAGCGCTACGGGGTGTCGTACGCGGCGTACAGGCCCTTGCCGGCGCTCTGGTACGCGACGGTCGCGTACGCGTCGACGCTCTGCGCCTTGGTGCCGCTCGGGCCGGCGCACGCGCCGATGCAGCCGTCGGCGTACCCGACGACGACGCGGCCGTCAGTGGTGGTGTTGGCGTCCATGAAGTCGAGCAGGTTGCGACCGCTGTTGCAGGTCGTGCCGTCCGCGCACATCCAGCCGCGCTGCACCGGGTCGGTCGTCGCCTTCACGGTCGTCCAGGTGGTCCCGCCGTCGTAGGTGTACGACACGTACAGGTCCCACACGCCGTTCCACGCGGAGGCGAACGGGTTGCCGGGGGTGGTGCTGCCCAGGTAGGCCACGGCGACGCGGCCGTTGTCACCGGCGGTCGCCGCCTGGAAGGTCGAGTTGACGACGCCCAGCGAGGCGCCGAGGTCGACGGGGGTGCTCCACGTCGCGCCGTGGTTGGTGGACTTCGCCACGTAGGAGTGGTTGTCCGCGCCCTGCCACGACTCGTAGACGGTGTTGTCCGGCGTGATGGCCACGCTCGGGTCGAAGCCGGTCGCCGGCTCGCTCGAGCCGGGGATCGTGTAGCTGGTCCAGGTCGAGCCGTTGTTCGTGGTGATGCCGCCGCCGGCCTTGCCGCCGCAGTGCGCGTTCGGCAGGTACGCCGTGCCGTCGGGGCCGACCTTCACGTGCCCGTGCAGGCTCCCGCAGGCGCCGCCCACGAGGACCGGGGCGCCGAAGGT
>DATJGA010000144.1:0-11991 GCA_035495395.1 Mycobacteriales bacterium
GTCGCGAGGTCGACGAGCGAGAAGCCGCGGTGCATGGGGGAGGTCATCGTCAGCGTCGTGCGGTTCGGGCCGGCCCGCTCCAGGGACACCACGGTCGTCGGCGCCTCGAGCAGCTGGGCGACGGCGGCGGTGAGCGCGTGCAGGTCGGTCGCGTCGGTGACGTCGAGGACGACGCGGTGCCCGCGACGGCGGGGGAAGTACTCGTTCTCCAGGTACCTCAGGCCGATCAGCGTCAGCAGCGCGATGACCACCGAGAACACCGCGAGCTCCGGGCGCCCGGCGCCGCACGCGACGCCCACTGCCGCCGCGATCCACAGCGACGCCGCCGTCGTGAGGCCGTGCACCGCGCCGCGCTCGTGCAGGATCGCGCCGGCCCCGAGGAAGCCGATGCCCGCCACGACCTGCGCGGCGACCCGACTGGGGTCGGCGCCGCCGAGCTCGATCCCGGACACGGTGAACAGGCTCGCGCCCAGGGCCACGAGCACATGGGTCCGGAAGCCCGCCGGCTGGGCGCGCAGCTCGCGCTCCAGGCCGATCGTCCCGCCGAGCGCGACCGCGGCCGCGAGCCGGAGCAGGTCCTGCGCGAGAGAGGGGTCCGTCACGGGAGCGAGTCTGTCGGCAGCCGGTCCGGCCCGACAAGGCAGGGGCTCAGACCGGGGCCACGGAGGACCACGGCACGGTCAGCTCGCCCTCGCGCCAGCGGCGCGGTCCGGCCTGCTCCCACACCAGTCCCTCGCAGGCGGCGACCCAGCGCTGCCGCGGGCCGAACGTCGCGTGCGGCGCGGCCCGGTCCCACGACGCGTCGAGCGCCTGCAGCAGCGCGTGCACCGGCTGGCCGGGGACGTTGTGGTGGATGAGCGCCTTCGGCAGCCGCTCGGCGAGGTCGGAGGGGCGGGTCAGGGAGGCGAGGTGCGCCGCCAGCGTCAGCGACTGCGGCCCGGCCGAGGTGAGCGTCACCCACGCCGCGCGCCGACCGACCTCGTCGCAGGTGCCCTCGAGCAGCACGCCCTCGGGCCGCAGGCCGGCGCGCATCGTCGACCAGGCCGCGAGCGCGTCGTCCAGCGGGTACTGCCGCAGCACGTTGAGGCAGCGCACGACCAGCGGCTGCAGGCCGGCCAGCTCGAAGCCGCCGCGGACGAACCGCAGCCCCGGGCGGGTCGCGTCGGCGGCGGCGTCGACCCGTGCCTGGTCGATCTCGACGCCGACGACCTCCACCGCCGGCACCAGGGCGGACAGCCGGTGGTGCAGCTCGACCGCGGTGACCGGCGTCTCGCCGTACCCGAGGTCGACGACGAGCGGGGACGGCGCCGAGCGGAGGAGTGCGCCGTGCAGCGCGACGAGGTGGCGGTCGACCCGGCGCAGCCGGTTGGGGTTGGTGGTGCCCCGTGTGGGCAGCCCGAGCGCGCGGGCGCGCCCGGCGGCGTACCGCTTAGCCACGGACCACCTTGTGCGCCGCCGCCTGCTGCTGCGGGGTGACCTGGACGAGGTCGACGTTGACGTGCGCCGGCCGGGAGGCCACCCACGCGATGACCTCCGCGACGTCCTGCGCCACAAGGGGTCTGACCCCCTGGTACACCGCGTCGGCCCGGGCCTGGTCGCCGTCGAACCGGTTCAGCGAGAACTCCTCGGTGTGCACCATCCCCGGGGCGACCTCCGAGACGCGCAGCCCGTTCGCGACCTCCTCGAGCCGCAGCGTCTCGCGCAGCGCGGCGACCGCGTGCTTGGCCGCGACGTACCCGCCGCCGCCCTCGTAGACCCAGTGCCCGGCTGTGGACCCGGTCAGCACGACGTGCCCCTTCGCCGCGCGCAGCGCCGGCAGCAGCGCCTGCACGGTGCGGACCAGGCCGAGGACGTTGACGTCGTACGTGCGCGCCCAGGTGTCGACGTCCGCGTCGCCGAGCGGAGCGAGGTCGAGGGCCCCGCCGGCGTTCGCGACGAGCAGGTCGCACGCGGGTACGGCGGAGGCGAGCGCGGCGACCGACGCAGCGTCGGTGACGTCCAGCTCCTGGGCGCTGATGCCCTCGTGCTGCGCGGCCAGCGCGGCGAGGCGGTCGAGCCGTCGGGCCGCGGCGACGACGGCCCAGCCCTGCTCGGCGAGGAGGAGCGCGGTGGCGGCGCCGATGCCGCTGCTCGCGCCGGTCACGACGGCGGTCCTGGTCACGCCCTGAGACGGTAGACGCCCGCCTCGGCACGCCCGGTGACGACGGGTGTGCCCCGACTCCGGACAACTGTCGGATTGGCGACGAATGCCTTAGCCCGATCTGACTCGCTGCCTAGTTTGATGCCCGACTCGCTCCTGGGGGGAGCGTCGGCGCCATCCGGTCGCCGCGGGGCCGCGAGGCCCGAGGAGTCACGCGGAGGGGGAGCACCAATGCTTGGTCCCACACCCGGTTCGAGGCTCCGTCGGGCCGTCAAGCTCGGCCTGGCGACGGCGCTGGTGGCCGCAGGGGTACCGCTCTCTGCGGGCATCGCACAGGCCGGGGGCAGCACCTCGCCGTGCCCGACGACGCCTGACAAGTGCTACACGTTCACGATCTCGGCCTCGCCGGCTCCGACGCCAGGGCAGTCCTCGACGTACACGGGGAAGCTCACCAACCTGTCGAAGGGCGGGACGGGCGTCCAGCTCGGTGCGGCGAACGTCAGCTGGTCCCCGTCGGACGCGTTCAGCTCCTTCACCGCCGGCGGTGTCTCGCCCCTCGGCTCGGAGACCTACGTCGCGCCGAACCAGCTGCAGCTGCGCAACCTCAGCGTGCCTCCCGGCAAGACGGCGACCTTCACGTTCCAGGCCACGTCGCTGCAGGCCGAGACCGTCACGTTCACGAGCGCCGCCAAGCAGTCCAACAACTTCTCCGGCACCGGCAACGACCTGACGTACGCGGGCAGCACGCCGTCCGTCGACGTCAGCCCGTTCTGCTCCGACGGCCTCGTCTTCGACGCCTACGGCTGCAAGGGCATCCTCAAGACGCAGGGCGGCACGGTCAGCACCGGGTCGATCGACAGCAACGGGCACCCCTCGACGGTGACCGCGTCGCTGACGATGCCGCCGGTCACCCCGGCCCCGGGGTCGCCCACGGTGCAGCTGATGGCGCTGCGCTCCTACCTGTCCGGCGACAGCTGCCCGGTCGTCGTCCCCTGCAGCCTCACGGTGCAGCTGCTCAACAAGCTCGACATCGAGTACGACACCGCGCACTCGGCGACGCTGGCGATCCACTGCGCGCCGCTGTGCGGTGCTCTCACGATCTGGTACCAGATCGACGAGGCCATCGGCATCCCCGAGGTGCTGCCGCTGTGCCTGCCCGTCATCGGCGCGCTGCCCAGCCCGCTGAGCGGCTCCACGGCCTGCTACACCAACGCCGCGGACGGCATCGTCGTCACCGGCGTGAACCACAACAACGACTGGAAGGTCGCCGGCTGACGGTCCGGTGACGGCACGAGGGGACCGGCCCGGGGGCCGGTCCCCTCGGCGTGCGCGGGCACCCTCCTCGTAGCCCGAAACGCCTGAGATGCCTGAACTGTCGGGTTCTTGACGTATGCCTTATGCGCATCTGACTTCGTCCCTAGTTTGATCGCGACTCGCTGCTCAGGGGAGTGCCGGCGCGACAGGTGCGTCGCTTGGCGAGGTCCACCAGAGACGCTCGGAGGGGAAATCACCATGGGTCGTTCCACAGCCAGCTCGCGGCTCGGGAGGGCGGTCAAGCTCGGTCTTGTCGCTGCCCTGGGAGCGGCCGCCGTCCCGCTGTCGGCGGGCGCCGCGCAGGCGGGTGGCAGCACCTCGCCCTGCCCGACGACGCCGGACAAGTGCTACTCGTTCACCATCTCCGCCTCGCCGGCGCCCACGCCCGGCCAGTCCTCGACGTACACCGGCAAGCTGAGCAACCTGTCCAAGGGCGGCACCGGCGTGCAGCTCGGTGCCGTGAACGTCAGCTGGTCACCGTCGAACGCGTACAGCTCGGTCACGGCCGGCAGCGTCTCGCCCCTCGGCTCGGAGACGTACGTCGCGCCGAACCAGCTGCAGCTGCGCGACCTCAACCTGCCGCCGGGGGCGACGGCGACGTTCACCTTCCAGGCCACGTCCCTGGAGGGGCAGACGGTCACCTTCACCACCGTCGCCAAGCAGTCCAACAACTTCTCCGGCACCGGTAACGACCTGACCTACGCCGGCAGCTCGCCGACGGTGACCGTCAGCCAGTTCTGCAGCGACAACCTGGTCTTCAACGCCTACGGCTGCAAGGGCATCCTCAAGACCCAGGGCGGCACCGTCAGCACCGGCAGCACCGACAGCGACGGCAACCCGTCCGTCGTGACCGCGTCGCTCGCCATCCCGCCCGTCACCCCGGCGCCGAGCTCGCCGGCGGTGCAGGTCATGGCACTGCGCTCGTACCTCGGCGGGGACACCTGCCCGGTGATCATCGAGTGCGGCTTCACCGTGCAGCTCATGAACAAGCTCGACGTCGAGTACGACGGCGCGCACGCCGCCACGCTGACCATCAGCTGCGGCGCGCTCTGCGACCCGGGGACGGTCTACTTCCAGATCGACGAGGCCCTGGGCTCCACCGAGCTGCTCCCGGCGTGCACCCCGCTCGGGCCGGTGCCGAGCCTGATCAGCGGCTCCCTCGCCTGCTACGACCTGTCCCTGACCGGCGGTTCCATCACCGTCCGCAACGTCACGCACCTGAACGACTGGAAGGTCGCGGGTCTGCCAGAGCTCTGACCCACCCGATGACAGCGGGGACCGGCGCACAGCGCCGGTCCCCGCTGTCGTAGGCGTCAGACGAGGACGGTGGCGCTGCTCCGCTGCTCCACGAGCAGCACCTGGGCCTGCACGGCGGGGTCCCCGTCGCCCAGCGGCGGGTCGCAGGGGGCCACGACGCCGAGGACCTCGAACAGCGCCTCGCTGCGCGCCGCGTACGTCGCCGACTCCTCGTCCGGCACCACGCCGAGCCGGGCCAGGGCGCGCAGGGTCTGCGCCGTCTCGATGTCGGTGCCGGCGTGCTCGGCCGCGGCGAGGCTCCGCCCGAAGCAGGTGCGGGCGGCGTCGACGTCGCCGTTCTGGGCGTAGGCGAAGCCGAGGACGCGGTAGAGCAGCGGGTGGAACTGCTCGAGGTCGTGCGGGTCGTCCAGCAGCTGGGTGCAGACGCGGAAGGCCTCCTCCGGGCGGCTCGCCAGCACGAGGCACTCCGCGACGCGCGCCGAGGTCTCGAGCACCTCGTCCTCGGACTGCACCGCCTCGAAGTCCGCGCGTGCCTGCTCGAGCCGCTCCAGGGCCTTCGCGTGCTCCCCCCGGCGGGCCTCGACGCGGGCCAGCAGCCGGGCGGCGTAGGCGCTGCTGGCGCGGTCGCTCGCCGCCGCCCAGACCCGGCTGGCCTGGCGCAGGAAGCGCTCCGCCTCGTCGAGCCGCCCCTGCTCGAGCCGCGCCTCGGCGAGGTTCACGCTGATGAGCGCGACGGTGACCTCGTCGCCGGCGGCGCGCAGCTTGGCCTGGCTCTGCTCCCAGTGCGCCAGGCCCTCGTCCCACTGGCCGCGCATGATCGACAGCAGCCCCAGGTTGGAGTGGGCGATCCCCTGCCCCTGCAGGTCGCCGAGCTCGGTGTAGAGCGCGAGGGCGCGGTCGCCGAACTGGGCCTGGTCGGGCCGGCCGAGGACGCTGCAGCTGCCGTCGTGGATCGAGTACGCGTGGGCCAGGGTCTTCTTGTCGCGCACCGGCCCCGCGACGGCGATCGCCCGCCGGCACCAGGTGATCGCGTCGTGGTGCCGGGCCTGGTCCTTGGCCACGGAGGCGACGACCACGTAGGTGCTGCCGAGCAGCTGCATGCCGGCCGGCCCCTCGATGCTCTTGGCGAGGCGCCCGGCCTTGCCGAGCCAGCGCAGCGCGGCCGGGTAGTGGCCGAACCGCTGCCGCAGCTGGCCCCGCTTGAGGAGCAGCCGGGCCTGGGTCTGCTGGTCCTGCGCGCACGTCTTCGCCAACCGGTACGCGCTGTCGGCCTTGCTGTACTTCCCGAGCCGGCTGTAGAGGTCGCCGGCGTCCTCGTAGGCGCTCTCGAGCTCGGGGGCCGCGACGCAGTCGCAGAGCTGCGCCGACGTCAGCGCCCGCTCGTAGAACTCCACGGCCTCGACGTTGGCGTGCACCGCCTTGGCCTGCAGGGCGGCGCTGCGCGAGTAGCGCCACGCCTCGTCGTACCGGTTGGCGTGGAAGTAGTGCAGCGACAGCAGGGCGGCCACGGCCTCGGTGCTCTCGGCCCGCGACTCGAGCGCCTCCCCGATGCGGGCGTGCAACGACTCGCGCAGGCGGAACGGCGTGCTGGCGTACGCGCCGTCACGCACCAGCCCGTGCTCGAACCGCAGCGTCGGGCCGTCGACGACGACGAACTCGGCCAGCCGCCCCCAGGTGGGGCTGTCGAGCGGGGGCGCCTCGTCCCCGAGCGCCGCGGCGACCAGGTCGTGGTCGCAGGCCTGGCCGAAGACCGACAGCCGCCGCAGCAGCGCGCGGTCGGGCGGCTCGAGCCGGTCGATGCGCGCCATGATGAGCGCCTCGACCGAGTCGGGCAGCTCCTCGACGCCGCCGGCCGCCGCGGCGCTCGCGACGAGCTCGGCGAGGAACAGCGGGTTGCCGCCGGACTGCGTCGCCAGCGTCGCGAGGTCGTGCGGCGACAGGTGGTGGGCCAGCGGGTCGGCGTCGGCGAGCTCGTCGGCCAGCTCGCGTGCCGCCTCCCCGGGCAGCGGCGTCGGCCGCAGCGTGATGACGTGCGGCGCCTCGGTCGCCGCGAAGCCGGTGCCCAGGTCGCGCCGGGTGAGGCAGATGAGCCACGGGCCGTGCTGCACGTCGCGGCAGATGCGCTGCAGCAGCTCGGCGGAGGCCTCGTCGGACCAGTGCACGTCGTCGACCGCGACGATCGTCGGCCCGTCGAGCAGCACCCCGAGGAACGCCGTCACGACGTCGTGCAGGCGGCCGCGGACGAAGCGCTCGTCGAGGGCGTCCACCTCGGGCGTCGAGGGCACCTCGGCGGCGAGCGGGATGGCCAGCAGCGGCGCCCAGGGCAGCAGGTCGGGGGCGCGCTCGTCGACCACCGCGAGCAGCCGCGCGCCCGTCTCGGCCGGCGTCGCGGAGTCGGGGAGCCCGAGCATCTGGCGCAGCAGCTCGCGGAACGGGAAGTACGGCGTGAGCGACTGGTAGGCCGCGCAGGTCGCGGTGTAGACCCGGGCGCCCTCGGCGGAGCGCATGAGCTCCTCGACGAGCCGGGTCTTGCCGATGCCGGCCTCGCCGACGAGCTCGACCAGCCAGCCCGTCCCGGAGCGGGCCCGCTCGAGCAGCTCCTGCAGGCCCGCCAGCTCGGCGTCGCGGCCGACGAGCGGCGGCGCGCTGCGCACGAGGGCGGACGACTCGAGCAGGGGCGGGCCGACGTCGTACGCCTGCACCAGCGCGGTCTTCCCCTTGACGGGGAACGGCTCCAGCGGCGTCACCGCGAAGCGCACGGCGGAGCGGTCCAGCACGGCGTCCGTGGCGAGCAGCTGGCCCGGTCGGGCCTTCGCCATGACGCGCGCCGCGAGGTTCACCGCGTCGCCCATGACCGTGTAGGTGCGGCGGTAGTGCGGGCCCACCGACCCCACGAACACCGGGCCGGCGTTCACGCCGATCCGCACCGGGACGGCCGGCTGGGCCTCGAGCACCTCGCGCAGCACGAGGAGCATGCTCTGCTCGTCCTCGCCGGTGGCGGTCGGAGCGCCGGCGACGAGGATGACCTTGCCGCCGTCGTGGTCGACGTCGCTGCCGAGCAGGCAGACGCCGTGCTTGTCGGCCGACTCCTGCACCCGCCGGACGAGCGCGTCGAGGTCCTGGGCCACGGCGGTGACACCGGAGGCGGCGATGCGCTCGTCGGTGCCGTCGAAGTGCAGGAACGCCACGGTCACCCGCCGGTGCTCCGGCTCGTCGATGCCGGCGGCCAGGTGCGTGCGCACCGCCGTGGACAGCCCGCGGGCGACCACGTCGGCCCGCAGGTGCTCCAGCGCCTGGACCTTCGGGGTGGTCGCCTCCACCAGGGGACCCCCGGCGAGCAGGAAGCCCGGGCCCTTCGGCCGGCCGACGGACCTGGTCGGCAGCGCGGCCGCGGTCGCGGGGCTGACGACGATCTCGCCGGCGTCGGCGGTGGACTCCATGTCGACGACCTGCGTGAAGCTCGGCCCGGTGAGCACCAGCTCGCGGTGCGACTCCCCGAGCAGGAAGAAGGGGAACTCCCCGGAGTGCACGCCCATGGAGATGCGCAGCGTGACGCTGCTCCCCGACGTGGCGATCGGGCCGAGGTCGCGCAGCGCCTGCCGCATCGCCGCCGCCGACAGGCAGGCGCGCACCGCGTGGTCCTGCCCGGTGAACAGCAGCAGCGTCGCGTCGCCGCCGAACTTCAGCAGGCTGGCGCCGTTGTCGTAGGCGACGGCGAGCAGCTCCTCGAAGCACCGCGAGATGGCGTCGGTCAGCTCCTCCGCGCCGACCCGCCCGCGCGCCGCGAGCCGCTCCGAGAGCTTGGTGAAGCCGGAGATGTCGGCGAAGACGACGGTGCCCTCGACGACGCGGGTGGGTTCCTCCGGCGCCTCGTGCAGCCACTCCAGCAGCAGCCGGGGGGCGTACGGGCGCAGGTGGGCAGCCTCGTCCGCCCGGCTGTCGAGGTCCAACGCTCCTGTCCCCTCGAGACGCTCCTGCTGCAGCGCTCATCGTCGCCCCTTGCGGACCGTTGCGGGAGCAGTTGTCGGGTTCTCGACACTTGTCCCACCCGCCCGCTCAGGGGTCCCGGGAAGATCCCGCCGTACGGCGGGGTTCACCCCTCGGGCAGGATGGTCCCCGAGTCGGAGGTGAGCGGTGACCCGAGTGCGCAGCGTGCGCCCGCGTCGCGCCGCCGTGCTCTCCGTGCACACCTCCCCGCTCGACCAGCCGGGCACGGGTGACGCCGGCGGGCTCAACGTCTACGTCGTCGAGACCTCCAAGCGGCTCGCCGAGCGCGGCGTCGAGGTGGAGGTCTTCACGCGGGCGACGAGCTCCGACCTCCCCGCGGTGCACGAGCTGGCGCCCGGCGTGACCGTGCGGCACCTCACGGCCGGTCCCTTCGAGGGGCTGTCCAAGGAGGACCTCCCCGCTCAGCTCTGCGCGCTCACCAGCGGGCTGCTCCGCGTCGAGGCGCAGCACGACCCCGGGTACTTCGACGTCGTCCACTCGCACTACTGGCTGTCCGGGCAGGTCGGCTGGCTGGCCACCGAGCGCTGGGACGTGCCGCTCGTGCACAGCGCCCACACGCTCGCGAAGGTGAAGAACCTCGCGCTGGCGGACGGCGACACCCCCGAGCCGCTGCGCCGCGTCGTCGGCGAGCAGCAGGTCGTGGACGCGGCCGACCGGCTCGTCGCGAACACCGCCCAGGAGGCGCGCGACCTGGTGCAGCTCTACGGCGCCGAGGCCGACCGGGTCGTGACGGTGGCCCCGGGCGTCGACCTCGAGCACTTCCGGCTCGGCGAGGCCTCCGGCGCCCGCACCCGGCTGGGCGTGCCGCCCGACGCCGTGCTGCTGCTGTTCGTCGGGCGCCTGCAGCCGCTGAAGGCGCCCGACGTCCTGCTCCGCGCCGCGCAGCGGCTCGTCGAGCGGGACCCCGCCCTCCGCGGCCGCGTCGTCGTTGCCGTCGTCGGGGGGCCCAGCGGCTCCGGGTGCGCCCACCCCGAGTACCTCACCGACCTCGCCGCGAGCCTCGACGTGGCGGTCCGGTTCGAGCCGCCGGCGGGCCCCGACCGGCTCCGTGACTGGTACACCGCCGCCGACGTGGTCGCCGTACCGTCGCACAACGAGTCGTTCGGCCTGGTGGCGCTCGAGGCGCAGGCCTGCGGGACACCCGTGGTGGCCACCCGGGTCGGCGGACTCACCACCACCGTCCGCGACGGCGTGAGCGGCCTGCTCGTCGACGGGCACAGCACCGACGCGTGGGCGGCGGCGCTGGCGCGCGCGCTCCAGGAGCGCCCCCTGCTCGCGGCGGAGGCACCGGCGCACGCGGCCGGCTTCTCCTGGGACCGCACGGCCGACGGCCTGCTGACGGCGTACCGGGAGGTCGTCGCCCCCGCCCGCGTGGCCATCGGGCAATGACGGCGGCCGGGGACGCGATCCGCGCTGCGCTGCAGGAGTCCGAGCTCGACTTCGCCGAGCCCGAGCCCGAGCAGTTCTTCGTCAAGCTCCCCGGCACCAAGAAGCTCGTCACCAACTGCTGGCTCGTCGTCGGCCAGCACGCCCTCATGGTCGAGGCGTTCGTCTGCCGCAAGCCCGACGAGAACCACGACGAGTTCCACTCGTGGCTGCTGCGCAAGAACAGCCGCACCTTCGCGGTGTCGTTCGCGACCGACAAGGCCGGCGACGTCTACCTCGTGGGCCGGCTGCCCCTGGAGGGCATCACCGCGGACGAGGTAGACCGCATCCTCGGGGCCGTCCTCGAGTACGCCGACGAGTCCTTCAACACGCTGCTCGAGATCGGCTTCGCGACCTCGATCCGCAAGGAGTGGGCATGGCGGCAGAAGCGCGGCGAGTCGACTGCGAACCTCCAGGCGTTCGCGCGCTTCGCCTCCCCTGATTGAATCTCGGCTCATGGCGACCCTGGTCCTGCTCCGTCACGGCGAGAGCGAGTGGAACTCCAAGAACCTGTTCACCGGCTGGGTCGACGTCGACCTCACCGCGAAGGGCGAGGCCGAGGCACGCGCCGGTGGCCGCTTGCTCAAGGACAAGGGCCTGGCCCCGACGGTGCTGCACACCTCGGTGCTCACCCGCGCCATCCGCACCTCGACGCTCGCCCTCGAGGAGGCCGGACGCAGCTGGCTCCCGGTGCGGCGCAGCTGGCGGCTCAACGAGCGGCACTACGGCGCGCTGCAGGGCAAGGACAAGAAGCAGACCCTCGAGCAGTACGGCGAGGAGCAGTTCATGCTCTGGCGCCGCTCGTACGACACCCCGCCGCCACCCCTCGAGGCGGGTTCGGAGTGGGACAACGCCGGCGAGGAGCGCTACGCGCGGCTGGCGCCAGGACTCGTACCGGCCACCGAGTGCCTCGCGGACGTGGTCGACCGGCTGCTCCCGTACTGGTACGACGGCATCGTCCCGGATCTCCGGGCCGGCGAGACCGTCCTCGTGGTCGCCCACGGCAACTCGCTGCGGGCCCTCGTCATGCACCTCGACGGCCTGACCCGCGAGGAGGTCGTGGCCCTCAACATCCCGACCGGGCAGCCGCTGCGGTACGACCTCGACGAGCAGCTGCGGCCCGTCGTACCGGGGGGGACCTACCTCGACCCGGAGGCGGCGGCCGCTGCGGCCGCCGCCGTCGCGAACCAGGGCCGCTAGACCCAGCCCCGCCGGGCCGCCGCCACACCCGCCTGGAACATCGTGCTCACGCCGAGCGTCTCCCGCGCGGCGGTGAGCCGCCGGCGCACGGTCCGCTCGCTGACGCCGAGCAGCCGGGCCAGCCGCTCCTCGGTGAGGCCGCTGCCGAGCAGCTCGACGAGCTGACGCACCTGCAGGTCGTCACCGGCGGGCTCCGCCCCCTCGGCGGTGAGCACCACCGGGGTCGCCGCGCGCCAGAGCGCCTCGAAGAGCGAGATGAGCGAGTCGAGCAGCACCGAGGGCCGGACGAGCAGCGCGGCCGGCTCGCCGTCGGCGCTCGGGTCGAGGAGGGGCACGATGGCCAGGGACTCGTCGGAGATGAGCATCTTCAGGGGCAGGTCGGGCAGCACCCGGCCCTCCTCGCCGGCACTGACCTCGGCGCGGATGCGGGCCAGCAGCACCGGGTCGTCGAGCAGGCAGGAGTCGTAGACGGTGCGGTAGCGCAGCCCGGCGGCGAGGAAGCCCGCCTGGAGCGGGTCGACGAGGGTGCCTCCCGCCGCGGTGGGCGTGACGTACGGCGGACGGTCGAAGGTGCGCACCACCGCGCGGGCGCTGCGCATGAGCTGCAGCTGGGCCGCCCGGATCGGCGCGCTGCCGTTGATCACGCT
>DATJGA010000145.1:0-5292 GCA_035495395.1 Mycobacteriales bacterium
GGCGGCGCTCGCGCGGGTGGTGGCGGACCGGTGCGCCGGGTCGCTGTACGACGTGCTGCGGTTGGCGGTGCCGCCGCGGCACGCGCGGGTGGAGGCGGAGCCGGCGGGGGAGCCGGCGGCTGCGCCTGAGGTGCCGGAGCCGGGGTCGTGGGAGCGGTACGCGAACGGGCCGTCGTACCTGGGGGCGCTGGGGCAGGGGGCGCCGCGGGCGGTGTGGTCGGCGCTGCCGGGGCCGACGTGGCCGGTGGAGGTGGCGACGGCGGTCCGGACGGCGGTCGCGGCGGGACGCGGGGCGCTCGTGGTGGTGCCGGACGCGCGGGACGCGGCGCGGGTCGGGGCGGCGGTGGGGGAGCTGCCGTACGTGGAGCTGCGGGCGGACCTGGGGCCTGCCGAGCGGTACCGGCGGTGGCTGCGGGTGCTGCGCGGGGAGGTGCGCGTCGTGGTGGGCACCAGGGCGGCCGCGTTCGCGCCGGTGCGGGACCTCGGCCTGGTGGTGCTGTGGGACGACGGGGACGATCTGCTCGCCGAGCCGCGGGCGCCGTACTGCCACGCGCGGGAGGTGCTCGTGCACCGCGCGCACCTCGAGGGGACGGCGGTGCTGGTGGGCGGGTTCGCGCGCACGGCCGAGGGGCAGCTGCTCGTGGAGTCGGGCTGGGCGGCCGAGCTGCGGGCGGACCGGGAGGTCGTGCGGGCGACCGCGCCGCGGGTCGTCGGGACGTCGGAGGAGGACCTGGCCCGGGATCCCGCGGCGCAGGCGGCCCGGCTGCCGCACCTGGCCTTCGAGGCGGCGCGCGAGGCGCTCGCGGTGGGGGCCCCGGTGCTGGTGCAGGTGCCGCGCCGGGGGTACGTGCCGTCGCTGGTGTGCCAGCGCGACCGGACCCCGGCCCGCTGCCCTGCGTGCGCCGGGCCGCTGGGGGCGACGTCGGGGCACGCCGTCGCGAGCTGCCGCTGGTGCGGCCGGATCGCGGGCGACTGGCGCTGCCCGACGTGCGAGGGTCGGCAGCTGCGGGCCTCGGTGGTGGGCGCCCGCCGTACGGCGGAGGAGCTGGGCCGGGCGCTGCCCGGGGTGCCGGTGCGGACGAGCGGGCGCGACGAGGTGCTGGCCTCGGTGCCGGCGGAGCGGGCCCTCGTGGTGGCGACGCCGGGAGCCGAGCCGGTCGCCGAGGGCGGGTACGGCGCGGTGCTGCTGCTCGACGCGTGGGCGCTGCTGTCCCGCGCCGACCTGCGGGCGGGGGAGGAGGCGCTGCGGCGGTGGCTGGCCGCGGCGGCGCTGGCGCGGCCGGCGACCGAGGGAGGTCGCGTCGTCGTGGTGGCGGACCACGCGCTGGCACCGGTGCAGGCACTGGTGCGGTGGGACCCGGAGGGTGCCGCGGCCCGCGAGCTCGCGGACCGCGCGGCCCTGGGGTTCCCACCGGCGACGCGCATGGTGGCGGTGTCGGGGTCGGCGCGCGCCGTCGCGGACGTGGTGGAGGCGGTCGGTCCGGCGGAGGTGCTCGGGCCGGTGCCCGAGGGCGAGGGCGAGCGGGCGTACCTGCGGGTGCCGCGGACGGAGAGCGCGGAGCTGCTCGCGGCGCTGCGCACGGTGCTCGCCACGCGGAGCGCGCACAAGGCCGAGGGCGTGCGCGTTCAGGTCGACCCCCCGACGCTCGCCTAGTCTTGCGGGCATGGGCCTGCGACCGATCCGCCTCCTCGGTGACCCTGTGCTGCGCACCAAGGCCGAGGTCGTCACCACCTTCGACAAGGAGCTGCGGACCCTCGTCAAGGACCTGACCGACACGATGCTCGAGGCGCCCGGGGTGGGCCTGGCGGCACCGCAGATCGGCGTGAGCCTGCGGGTGTTCACGTACGACGTCGACGACGTCGTCGGGCACCTCATCAACCCGGTGCTGCACTTCCCGGACGACGAGGAGCAGGACGGTCCCGAGGGCTGCCTGTCGCTGCCGGGCCTGCAGTTCGACTGCGTGCGCTACCAGAACGTCGTCGCCCACGGCCAGAACGAGTACGGAGACCCGGTGACCCTCGCGGGGTCGGAGCTGCTGGCGCGGTGCGTGCAGCACGAGACCGACCACCTCGACGGCGTGCTGTTCATCGACCGGCTCGACCCGGAGTCGAAGCGGCTGGCGATGGAGGAGATCCGCGAGGCCGAGTGGAGCGGTCAGGGCGTTCCCGTGGTCAAGGCCAGCCCGCACCCCTTGTTCGGGCGCGCGCTCTGAGGGTCGTCTTCGCGGGCACCCCCGAGCCGGCGGTCCCGTCGCTCGAGGCGCTGCTGGCGAGCGGTCACGAGGTGCTCGCCGTGCTCACCCGGCCGGACGCCCCCGCCGGGCGCGGCCGGGCGCTGCGCCCGAGCCCGGTCCGCGAGGTCGCCGAGGCGCACGGCGTGGAGGTGCTGACCCCGGCGCTCCCGCGCGAGGAGGTGTTCCAGCAGCGGCTCGCCGAGCTGGCGCCCGACGTGGTGCCGGTCGTGGCCTACGGCGCGCTGGTGCCCCGGCCCGCGCTCGACATCCCGCGGCTGGGCTGGGTCAACCTGCACTTCTCGCTGCTGCCGGCCTGGCGCGGCGCGGCACCCGTGCAGCACGCGCTGCTCGCCGGCGACGAGGTCACCGGCGCAACGACCTTCTTGCTGGAGGAGGGCCTCGACACCGGGCCGTTCTTCGGGATGCTCACCGAGCAGGTGCGGCCGACGGACACCGCCGGCGACCTGCTCGGCCGGCTGGCCGTGGCCGGCGCCGGGCTGCTCGTCGCGACGCTGGACGGGTTGGCCGACGGCAGCGTGCACGCCGTGCCGCAGCCGGCGGAGGGCGTCTCGCTGGCCCCGAAGATCACCGTGGCGGACGCCCGGGTCGACTGGGCGACCCCGGCGCTGCGCGTCGACCGGGTGGTGCGCGCGTGCACCCCCGCGCCGGGCGCGTGGTCGACCTTCCGCGACGCGCGGGTCAAGCTCGGACCGGTGACGCGCACCGACGAGGTGCTGCCGCCCGGCGTGCTGGCGGGCGACCTCGTGGGCACCGCCACCCAGGCTGTCCGGCTCGGTCGCGTCCGGCCCGAGGGCAAGGGCGAGATGGCGGCGGCCGACTGGCTGCGCGGCCTGCGCCCGGAGCCCGGCGAGGCCTTCGCGTGAGCGGGCCCCCGGCGCGGTCGAAGCCGGCGTACCGGCCGAAGGTGAAGGACGCCGCGCGCCTGGCGGCGTACGACGTGCTCAAGGCGGTGCGGGAGAACGACGCGTACGCGAACCTCGTGCTCCCCGGGCTGCTGCGCGAGCGGCGCATCGACGGACGGGACGCGGCGCTGGCCACCGAGCTCGCCTACGGCACGCTCCGTGCGCAAGGGCAGCTCGACGCGGTGCTGCAGGCCTGCGTCGACCGGCCGCTGGACGAGGTCGACCCGCCGGTGCGGGACGTGCTCCGGATCGGGGCGTACCAGCTGCTGCGCACGCGGATCCCGCAGCACGCGGCCGTCTCGGCGACGGTGGACCTCGCCCGGGTGGTGCTCACGGCGGGGCCGGTCGGCTTCGTCAACGCCGTGCTGCGCAAGGTCACGGCTCACGACCTCCCTGGTTGGCTCGCGCAGCTGCGGCCGGACGACCCGGTCGACGCCGTAGCGCTCGAGACCGCGCACCCGCGCTGGGTCGCCCAGGCCTTCCGCGACGCCCTCGGCGGTGACCTCGCCGAGGCGCGGGCCGCCCTGGCCGCGGACGACCTGCGGCCGGAGGTGCACCTCGTCGCACGGCGGATGCCGCGGGACGAGCTGGTCGTGGAGTCCGGGGGAGTGCCCGGGCCCTGGTCGGCGCGAGCGGTGCGGCTCCCCGAGGGCGGCTCGCCCGGCGACCTCAAGGCGGTCCGGGACGGCCGCGCGGGCGTGCAGGACGAGGGCAGCCAGCTCGTCGCCCTCGCCCTGGCGACGGCGCCCCTCGAGGGGCCCGACGCGCTCTGGGTCGACCTGTGCGCAGGGCCGGGCGGCAAGGCCGCGCTGCTCGAGGCCGTCGCCGCCGAGCGGGGTGCGCGGCTCGTCGCGGTCGAGCTGCAGCCGCACCGCGCCGGGCTGGTGCGCAAGGCGGGGGTGCGGGACGTGCTGTGCGCCGACGGCCGCCGGCCGCCGCTGGCCGACGGCTCCGTGGACCGGGTGCTGCTGGACGCGCCCTGCTCGGGCCTCGGCGCGCTGCGCCGCCGCCCGGAGTCGCGGTGGCGGCGTCAGCCGGCCGACCTGCCGGCGCTGACCGCGCTGCAGGGCCAGCTGCTCGACGCCGCGGTCCGGCTGCTGCGGCCGGGCGGCCTGCTGGCGTACGTCACGTGCTCCCCGCACCTGGCGGAGACCGCCGTACCCGTGCTGGACGTGCTGCGCCGGCACCCCGGCCTGGAGCGCGTCGACGCCCGTCCCCTCTTGCCCGGCGTGCCCGACCTGGGCGACGGTCCTGCGGTCCAGCTGTGGCCGCACCGGCACGGCACCGACGCGATGCACCTCGCACTCCTTAGGCTGGGGTCGTGAGCCGCTGCCTGATCAGCCCGAGCATCCTGTCTGCGGACTTCGCGCGGCTGTCGGACGAGGCCGCGCGCGTCGAGGGCGCAGCGGACTGGCTGCACGTGGACGTCATGGACAACCACTTCGTGCCGAACCTCACGCTCGGCCTGCCGGTCGTCGAGTCGCTGCTGAAGAGCACGACGATCCCCGTCGACTGCCACCTCATGATCGAGGACCCCGACCGCTGGGCGCCGGCGTACGCCGAGGCCGGGGCCGGCAGCGTCACCGTCCCCGTCGAGGCCGCGACCGCGCCCATCAAGCTCGCGCGCGGGCTGCGCGCGCTGGGCGGCCGGGCCGGCATGGCGCTGCGCCCTGCCACCCCGGTCGAGCCGTACGTCGACCTGCTGCCCGAGCTGGACATGCTCCTGCTCATGACGGTTGAGCCCGGTTTCGGTGGGCAGGGCTTCCTCGACGTCGTGCTGCCGAAGATCCGCCGCGCGAAGGAGGCCATCGGCGACCTCGACGTCTGGCTGCAGGTCGACGGCGGGGTGAGCGACACGACCATCGAGCGGTGCGCCGAGGCGGGCGCGGACGTGTTCGTCGCGGGCAACGCGGTGTACGGCGCGGCCGACCCGGCGGCGGCGATCGAGCGGCTGCGCGCAGCGGCCCGGCGGGCGCAGGGCGGCTCGTGAAGGGCCGGGTGCTCGTGGTCTCCGACGACGAGGTGGTCGCCCGGTTCCTGCAGCACGACCTGAGCAACGAGGCCTACCAGGTCGACGTCCTGTCCGACGGGGCGCTCACCGTCGAGCACGCGATCGCGACGCGGCCCGACCTGGT
>DATJGA010000146.1:0-2283 GCA_035495395.1 Mycobacteriales bacterium
TGTCGTACCTGCAGCCCGCCGAGATGCGGCCCACGCTCGTCGAGGCGCTCACCGGCACGCCGGGCGTGGCGCCGTACTTCGACATGTCCTTCCAGCACGCCTCGCCCACGGTGCTGCGCCGGATGCGCCGGTTCGGCGGCACCGAGAGCTTCCTCGCGCTGCTCGACCAGGTGCGGGCGCAGGCGCCGACCGCGGGAGTGCGCAGCAACGTCATCGTGGGCTTCCCCGGCGAGACCGAGGACGACGTGGCCGAGCTCGAGCGCTTCCTCACCGCGGCCCGGCTCGACGCGGTCGGCGTCTTCGGGTACTCCGACGAGGACGGCACCGAGGCCGAGACGCTGCCGGACCACCTGCCGCAGGAGGTCGTCGACGAGCGGGTCGCGCGGCTCACCGCGCTCGTCGAGGAGCTCACCTCCCAGCGTGCCGAGGACAGGTACGGCGAGGTGCTGAGCGTGCTCGTCGAGCACCGTGACGGGGACACCGCGGAGGGCCGCGCGCTGCACCAGGCGCCCGAGGTGGACGGCACCACGACGGTGCTGGCTGCGGGGGATGCCAGAGTGGGCGACGTGGTCGAGGCTGTCGTCGTGGGGAGCGAGGGCGTCGACCTCGTCGCGGAGCGGCGGTGAGCGACCCCCTCGCCGCGCCGCTCTCCGCGCGCGCCAGCACCTGGAACATCGCCAACGCCCTGACCGTGCTGCGGCTCGTGCTCGTGCCGGTCTTCGTCCTCGCGCTGTTCGCCGGCGGCGGCCACGACACCGGCTGGCGGCTCGTCGCGTTCGGGGTCTTCTTCGTCGCGTCCTACACCGATCGGGTCGACGGCCAGCTGGCCCGCAGCCGCAACCTCATCACACCGTTCGGCAAGCTCGCCGACCCGCTGGCCGACAAGGCCCTCATGGGGGCCGCCCTCGTCGGCCTGTCGGTGCTCGACGACCTGCCGTGGTGGATCACCGTCGTGGTCATGGCCCGCGAGATCGGCGTGACCCTGCTGCGGTTCTGGGTGATCCGGCACGGCGTCATCCCGGCCAGCCGTGGCGGCAAGGTCAAGACCCTGCTGCAGGGCCTGGCCATCGGGTTCTACGTGCTGCCGCTGTCGGGGGTCTGGGCCTCCGGTCGTGCCTGGCTGATGGGCCTCGCGGTCGCGGTCACCGTGGTGACCGGCGCCGACTACGTCGCGCGCGCCCTGACGCTGCGTCGCACCAGCGAGCGGGCGGCGATGAAGCGGGCGCGCAAGGCGGCGCAGGGCGGATGAGGGCCGCGGTCGTCGCCGTCGGCAGCGAGCTGCTGCTGGGCGACGTCGTGAACTCCGACGCGGCCGTGCTGGGCAAGGAGCTCACCGCCGCCGGCGTCGAGGTGGTCACCTCGGTCGCGGTCGCCGACGACCTGGACCGGCTGGTGGCCACGATCCGGCTGTGCCTGGCCGACGCGGACCTCGTCGTGCTCTGCGGCGGGCTGGGGCCGACCGTCGACGACCTCACGCGGGACGCGGTCGCGGTCGCCTGCGACGCGCCGCTGCGCCGGGACCCGGAGGTGGTCGCGCACCTCGAGCAGCTGCTCTCGGCGTACCAGGGGAGGGTGCCGGCGGACGTCTACCGGCAGGCCGACGTGCCCGAGGGGGCGGAGGCGCTGCCGAACCCGGCCGGTACGGCCCCCGGGCTGTGGCTGGAGAAGGGCGGCAAGGTCGTCGTCGCGCTGCCGGGGCCGCCGCGCGAGCTGGCGGCGGTCGCGCCGCCGGTGTGGGAGCGGCTGGCGGCGCGCACCGGCCGGCGCATCGTCACCCGGCAGGTCCTCGTCGCCGGGCTGGGGGAGTCGCTCGTCGCCGAGCGGGTGGAGCAGGGCCTCGAGCTGCCCGCGGGCGTGGCGCTGTCGTACCTCGCCGGCGGGGCCCTGGTGCGGGTGCGCTTCACGGGCACCGACCCGGCGCAGCTCGCGCCGCTCGTGGCGCACGTGACGGCCGTGCTCGGCGACCGCGTCGTGAGCGACGACGGCAGCTCCCTCGACGCCGTCGTGCACGGGTTGCTCGCAGCGCGCGGCGAGACCGTCGCCGTCGCCGAGTCGCTCACCGGCGGGCTGCTGGCGGCGGCGCTGAGCGACCGGGCCGGCGCCAGCGAGACGTTCCGCGGCAGCGTCGTCGTCTACGCCACCGACCTCAAGGAGTCGCTGGCCGGCGTGCCCGGCCCGCTGCTCGAGGCCGAGGGCGCGGTCTCGGAGCAGACGGCGGGGGCGCTCGCCGCCGGTGCGCGCGACCGGCTCGAAGTCGGTCCGGGACTGCGGCCGCGCCTGCCG
>DATJGA010000147.1:0-6291 GCA_035495395.1 Mycobacteriales bacterium
GCGCCGAAGACGCGGAAGTCCCACGTCTCGGGCTTGAACCGCGGCACCGGCCCGTAGTGCAGCGCCGGCCAGCCGCGGGGGATGTACTGGCCGGGCGGCATCCGCTCCGCCGGCACCCCCCTCGCCCGCTTCGCGGCGCCCAGGCGGCTGAACGGGGTGGTCACGAGCGCCAGTGTCCCCCCGCGCCACACCGGCCTGACCGCTGGGGTACCGTCGTCGACGTGCAGACGCGGTGGTATGGCTTTCCCGACCGGGACTCCCGGTCGGGTGCCTGCTGACGCACCTGACCCCACGAGCCCCGGGCCCCTGCCCGGGGCTTTCTTGTTGAAGGAGACAGGTACCGATGGTCGTCGTCATGAGCCCCGACGCCACCGCTGAGGACATCGACGCGGTGGTCGCGCGGGTCGCCGCGGCCGGCGGTGAGGCCTTCGTCAGCCGAGGCGTGCAGCGCACGATCGTCGGCCTCGTCGGCGACATCGCCCACTTCACGACGCTCAACCTGCGGGCGATGCGCGGCGTCGGCGACGTCGTACGGGTCAGCAAGCCCTACAAGCTCGTCAGCCGCGAGCACCACCCCGAGGCCACCACCATCGAGGTCGGCGGCGTGCCGATCGGCCCGGACACCTTCACCCTCATCGCCGGCCCGTGCGCCGTGGAGACGGCCGAGCAGACGCTGGCCGCGGCCGAGATGGCCAAGGCCGCCGGGGCGACGCTGCTGCGCGGCGGCGCGTTCAAGCCGCGCACCAGCCCGTACGCCTTCCAGGGCCTCGGCGAGAAGGGCCTGCGCATCCTCGCCGACGTCCGCGAGGCCACCGGCCTGCCGGTCGTCACCGAGGTCGTCGACGCCGCCGACGTGCCGCTCGTCGCGCAGTGGGCCGACATGCTCCAGGTCGGCACCCGCAACATGCAGAACTTCGCACTGCTGCAGGCCGTCGGCTCCGCGGGCAAGCCGGTGATGCTCAAGCGCGGCATGACCGCGACGTACGAGGAGTGGCTGATGGCCGCCGAGTACGTCGCGCAGCGCGGCAACCTCGACATCGTCCTGTGCGAGCGGGGGATCCGGACCTTCGAGACCGCGACCCGCAACACCCTGGACATCGCCGCCGTCCCGATGGTGCACGCGCTGAGCCACCTGCCGGTCGTCGTCGACCCGAGCCACTCCGGCGGCAAGCGCGACCTCGTCGTTCCGCTGACCCGCGCGGCCATCGCCGCCGGCGCCGACGCGGTCATCGTCGACGTGCACCCGGACCCGCAGGCGGCGCTGTGCGACGGACCGCAGGCGCTGTACGGCGAGGACCTGGACCAGCTGGCCGCGGCCTGCCGCGACCTCCCGCCTGTCGTCGGCCGTCGGCTGGTGTCCTCGCCGTAGGCTCCACGGCGTGCTGACGTCGGACGAGCTGCTGGCCGTCGTCCGCGTGCACGCGGACCGGGTCCACGACGCCGTCCGCCGGCTGGGGTGCGGGCCCGAGGCCGCCATCCGCGTGACGCAGAGCAGCGCGCTGGACCTCGTCGACGCGCTCGCGCACCGCCCCGCCGAGGTCGGCGACCCGGTGGGCTGGTGGTTCGCCCGCGCCCGCGCGCTCGGGCGGCGGGCCACCGGCGGCGACGACGCCCTGCCGCTCGGCGGTGGTGTGCTCGGGGTGGACGAGAACCAGGTGCGGCTCGCCGAGGCCCTGGAGTCCCGGCCCGAGCGCGAGCGCGCCGCGCTGCTGCTGCGCGACTCCTACGACCTGCCCGCCAGCGCGGTGGCCGTCGTGCTCGGCGTCGACGTGGAGGCCGCGACCGAGCTGGTGGCGCGCGCCCGGCTGAGCTTCCTCCCGGCGCTCGCCTCGCTGCCGCCCCTGCCCACCGCGGACCACCCGCCTGCGCTGGCGGCGCTGGCCCGGGTCGCCGAGGGCGGCCAGCTCGCGGCCCGCGAGGGGACCACCCGCCGGCACGCCCAGGCCTGCGCCGCGTGCGCGGGGGTCCTGGACGTCCAGGAGCGGGCCCGCCGGCTGCTCAGCGGCCTCAGCGTGGTCGCGCTCCCCGACGACGCGCGCGAGGCGATGCTCACCTCGGTGGAGGCGCGGGCGACCGCGCTGCTCCCCGCGGCGGAGCCCCTGGTGGAGGAGGAGTGGGACGACGAGCCGGCTCGCCCGTACTCGCTCTCCCTCATGGCGCTGGGGCTCGTGCTGGCCGCCGGTCTGGGTGGTGGGATCGGTGCGCTGGCGAGCCGAGGCCACGGCATCGGGCCTCTCACGGCGCAGCGCGACCTCCCGCTCGTGACGGCCGCTCCGGTCATCACCGTCGGCCCGCTGGTCACGCCGTCCTCGCCCTCGGTCTCGCCCAGCCCGCGCGTCTTCCTCGTCACCCCGAGCCCCACGCCGACCCCCTCGGCCACGCCGAGTCCCACGCCCACCGAGACCGCCGCCGCCCTCGTGGTCCTCGACCCGAGCTCGGGCCCGATGGAGACCCAGATCACCGTGACGGGGCAGGGCTGGACGCCCGGGGCGCCGGTCGTGGTGGTGTTCCACAACTCCCTGGGCGGTCAGGCCGGCGCGACCGCCGAGGCCGTCGCCGACCAGGACGGCTTCTTCACCACGACGCTGCTCGCGCACGACTCCCAGAGCAACCTGCCGGGGCCACGGACCGTCTCCGCGGACGACGGGACGCACCACGCCGAGGCGACCTTCACGGTCAGCTGACGCGCGCCGCCTGCAGCATCTCGGCGACGAGGAAGGCGAGCTCGAGCGACTGCCCGTTGTTCAGCCGCGGGTCGCACGCCGTCTCGTACCGGCCCGACAGGTCCGCGGCGGTGAGCTGCTGGGCGCCGCCGAGGCACTCGGTGACCTCGTCACCGGTCAGCTCCACGTGCAGCCCGCCCGGGTGCGTGCCGAGCGAGGCGTGCACCTCGAAGAAGCCCCGCACCTCGTCCATGACGTCGTCGAAGTGCCGGGTCTTGTAGCCGTTCGCCGTCTCGTGGGTGTTGCCGTGCATCGGGTCGCAGCACCAGATGACGCTGCCGGGGCCGCGCTCGCGCTCGACGTGCCGGACGACGGCCGGCAGCACCTCGCGCACCCTGGTCGCGCCCATCCGGGTGATGAGGGTGAGCCGGCCGGGCACCCGCTCGGGGTCCAGCCGCTCGACCAGCGCCAGCACCTCCTCGGGCGTCGAGGCGGGCCCGAGCTTCACGCCGATCGGGTTCGCGACGCGGCTGATCAGGTCGACGTGCGCCCCGCCGAGGTCGCGGGTGCGCTCCCCCACCCAGACCATGTGGCCCGAGAGCGCGTACGCCGACCCGCCGGTGCGGTCGTAGCGCGTCAGCGCCCGCTCGTACTCGAGCAGCAGCGCCTCGTGGCTGGCGTACAGCTCCACGCCGTGCGTCGCGGGCATCGCCGAGATGTCGAGACCGCAGGCGCGCATGAACGCCAGCGCCCGCTCGATGCTCGTCGCGAGCTCCTCGTACCGGTGCCCGAGCGGCGAGCTGCGCACGAACTCGGTGTTCCACTCGTGCACCGCCGACAGGTCGGCCGACCCGTCGGTGGCCATGGCGCGCATGAAGTTCAGGGTCGCCGCGCTGTTGGCGTAGGCCCGCACCAGCCGGCGCGGGTCCGGCGTCCGGTCGCCGTGCAGCTCGTTGACCGCGTCCCCCCGGTACGACGGGAGGCCGGTCGACTCCTCGACGTCGGCCGAGCGGGGCTTGGCGTACTGGCCCGCCATCCGGCCGACCTTCACGACGGGCACGGACGCGCCGTACGTGAGGACGATGGCCATCTGCAGCAGCGTGCGGACCTTGCCCCGGATGCCCTCGGCGGTGTTCGCGTCGAAGGTCTCCGCGCAGTCGCCGCCCATGAGCAGGAACGACTCCCCCGCGGCCACCCGGGCGAGCCGCTCGCGCAGCTGGTCGCACTCGTGCGGCTGCACCAGCGGCGGGACCTCCGCGAGGGTCTGCACGACCTCGTGCAGCACCGCCGGGTCGGGCCAGGAGGGCTGCTGCGCGGCGGGCAGGTCGCGCCACGCGTCCAGCCCGTCGCGGGAGGGTCCGGCGCCGGCGGTGGGGTCGAGCAGGTGCGTCACCCGTCCATCATCCCAGCACCGGCCGCCGGGCACGCGACGACGACGACGTTGCCGTCGGGGTCGGCCAGGTACGCCGCCTCGTCGCCCCAGTCGCGCAGCACCCGCGGGGACAGCAGCTCAGCCCCCGCGGCCTGCAGCCGCGAGACGGCGGCGTCGACGTCGGCGGTGCGGAAGTAGAGCTCGGTGGCGGAGGTCCCGGACGGGGCGGTCGGCGGTGCGGTCCCCGGGTTCCGCGCGAAGGCGGTCCGCTCGTAGAGCCCGAGCCGCAGGCCCGCGGGCGAGACCAGCTCGGCGTACACGGGCGCGGCCTCGACCTGCTCCCAGCCGAGGGCCTGCCGGTAGAAGCCGACCGAGCGGTGCAGGTCGGTGACGGCCAGCACCACGAGGGCGAGCTCCATCAGCCGAAGAAGACCTCGGCCTCGGCGTACCGCTCCAGGGGCACAAGCTTCAGCTCGGACGTCGCGTCGGCGAGCGGCACCCGGACGATCTCGGTGCCGCGCAGCGCCACCATCACGCCGCTGTCGCCCTCGTGCACCGCGTCGATGGCCTGCAGCCCGAAGCGGGTGGCGAGGATGCGGTCGGTGGCGGTGGGCGTGCCGCCGCGCTGCACGTGCCCGAGCACCGTCTGGCGGGACTCGTACCCGGTGCGCCGCTGGATCTCGCGCTCAAGGAGCAGGCCGATCCCGCCCAGCCGCACGTGGCCGAACGCGTCCAGCTCGTGCTCCTGCAGGGCCATCGTCCCCTCGGCGGGCGTCGCGCCCTCCGCGACCACGATGATCGGCGCGAACTGGCGGGCGAAGCGCTGCTCGACGTACCGGCACACCGCCTCGATGTCGAAGGGGCGCTCCGGGATGAGGATGACGTTCGCGCCGCCGGCGAGGCCGGAGTGCAGCGCGATCCAGCCGGCGTGCCGCCCCATGACCTCGACGATGAGGGCCCGGTGGTGCGACTCGGCCGTCGTGTGCAGCCGGTCGATCGCGTCCACCGCGACCTGCACGGCGGTGTCGAAGCCGAACGTGTAGTCGGTCGCGCTGAGGTCGTTGTCGATCGTCTTCGGCACGCCGACGACGGTCAGCCCGGCGGCGGCGAGCTGCGTCGCCACCCCCAGCGTGTCCTCGCCCCCGATGGCGACGAGCGCGTCCACGCCGAGCTCGCCGAGGTTCTGCCGGATGCGGTCGACGCCGCCGTCGACCTTCAGCGGGTTGGTGCGCGAGGAGCCGAGGATGGTGCCGCCACGGGGCAGGATGCCGCGCACCTGCGGCACGCCGAGCTCCATCGTCACGCGCTCCAGCGGGCCCTTCCAGCCGTCGCGGAAGCCCACGAACTCGTGGCCGTACACCTCCACTCCCTTGCGGACCACAGCCCTGATGACCGCGTTCAGCCCTGGGCAGTCGCCCCCGCCGGTGAGCACCCCGATGCGCATGCTGCCGACGCTAACGAGTCAAGGGGCCGCCGTCAGCGGTCGAGATCAACCTCATGCGCGCGCTTCGTCGTACGGCGGTGACGGCTGCCCTCGTCGGGGCGCTGCTGCCGTGGTCGGCGCCCGGCTCGGCGCAGCCGCGGCCGGTGACGGCGGCCGACCTCCCGCGGCTGACGGCCGAGCTCGCGCGGGTCACCGCGCAGGCGCAGCGGCTGTCCGACGCGCTCGACCGGGCGGCCGCCCAGGACGGCGGCCTGCGGGTCGCGTACGACCGGGCGGAGCAGTCCCGCGAGGAGGCGCAGGACGTCCTCGACGCCCGCGCCCGCGCGGTCTACATGGCCGGCGCCGCGCTGCCGGGCAGCGGCTGGGTGAGCCGGATGGCGGCCCCGGACCTGCAGCGGCTGGCGCACCAGGGCGAGGTGGCCGCGCTCGGCGTCGACGAGGGGCTCGTGGCGGCCGTCACCGCCCGGGCGCAGCAGCTCGCGGCCCTGCAGCGCCAGGCGGACGCCTTCCGGCGGCGGCTGCGCCCGCAGGCCGAGGCGCTGGCCGCGGCCGCGCACGCAGCCGAGGTGCAGCGCCGGCTGGAGGCGCAGCGCGCCCTCCTCGACGACGTCTCCATGCGGACCACGCTGGTCCTCACCCCCGGTCAGCTGGACCGCGCCCGGCGCGCCCTCGAGCGCGAGGGGCCGGTCATCGCGCTGCTCGAGGCGAGCGGCTCGGCGTACCCGGCCGGCTACGCGCCGACCGGCGAGGTCATCGTCGGCCAGGCCAGCTGGTACGGCCCGGGCTTCGTCGGCAACCCCACGGCCAGCGGC
>DATJGA010000148.1:0-2289 GCA_035495395.1 Mycobacteriales bacterium
CGCCGGCGAGATCTCCCTCATCTCGCTGCGCGAGAGCCAGGTCAAGGGGCTCGCCGACCGCGGCCGCCGCGGCGAGCGGGTCGCCTCGCTGACCTCGAACCCCAACCGGTTCCTCGCCGCGGTGCAGATCGGCGTGACCGCCGCCGGGTTCCTCTCGGCCGCGTTCGGCGAGGCCCGGCTGAGCAGTCACCTCGCCCCGCAGCTCGAGCGGCTCGGCATGTCCTCAGGGGTCGCTGACGTGGTGTCCCTCATCCTCATCACGCTGGTCATCTCCTACGTCGCCATCACGGTCGGGGAGCTCGCGCCCAAGCGGCTCGGCCTGCAGCGCGCGGAGGGCACCGCCCTGCTGCTCGCGCCGGTGGTCGACCGCTTCGCCCGCATCGCGCGACCGGTGATCTGGCTGCTGTCGCGCTCCACCGACCTGCTCGTGCGCCTGGTGGGCGGTGACCCCAGCGCCAGCCGCGACGCCATCTCGGAGGAGGAGCTGCGCGGCCTGGTCGCCGCGCACGAGTCGCTCACCAAGGACGAGCGCAAGCTCATCGACGAGGTGTTCGCCGCCGGCGAGCGGCAGCTGCGCGAGGTGATGATCCCGCGCACCGAGGTGGAGTTCCTCGAGGCCTCGATGACCGTCGCCCGCGCGTCGAAGGTGACCTCCACGGCGCCGCACTCGCGGTACCCCGTCACCCGCGCCAACCAGGACGACGTCGTCGGCTTCGTGCACGTGCGCGACCTGCTCGTCCCGCCGACCAAGGCGCGTGCGCTCAAGGTCGGCGACGTCACGCGCGACGTGAAGCTGCTGCCCGACACGAAGAAGGTGCTCCCCGCGCTGTCGGAGATGCGCCGCGAGGGCCACCACCTCGCCATCGTCATGGACGAGTACGGCGGTACGGCGGGCATCGTCACCCTCGAGGACCTCATCGAGGAGGTCATCGGCGACATCCGCGACGAGTACGACACCCCGGACAGCGCCGCGCTGCGCTTCCGCGGCGGCGACCTCGAGGCGGACGGCCTCCTCAACCTCGACGAGGTCGAGGAGCAGACGGGGGTCTCCCTCCCGGAGGGCCCGTACGAGACGCTCGCCGGGTACGTCATGGCGGCCCTCGGCCACGTCCCCAAGCGCGGCGAGGCCGTGGAGGTCGACGGGCACCGCCTCGAGGTGACCGAGCTGGACGGCCGGCGCGTCGCGCGGGTCCGTGTGATCCCCCTGCCACCCACGACGGAGGACTGATGCCCAAGAAGCTCGACGTCTCCTACGACATCCCCGCGGACGTGGAGGCGGTCTACGCCGTGATCTCCGGCGAGGACTGGGCGGAGCACAAGGCCAAGGCGTTCGACGACGAGAGCAGGCAGGAGAGCCGCACGGTCGCGGCAGGGGACGCGGTGACCCTGGTGGTCTCGCGCGGGCTGCCCGACGGCATCCCCGGCTTCCTCGAGAAGTTCCTGCCCCGCGGCGGCCGGGCCCGCCAGACCGAGACCTGGGGCGCGTCCGAGGGCGGCGCCCGGCGCGGCACCTGGCAGGGCGAGATCCCGGGCGCGCCCGCGCACGTGGGCGGCACGATGTCGCTCGAGCCGACCGCGACCGGGACCCGCTACCGGATCCTGGGCGAGGTCAAGGTGAGCATCCCGCTCGTCGGCGGCAAGGCCGAGTCCTTCGTCGTCGACATGATCACCAAGCTCACGAAGTCCGAGGCGGAGCTGCTCGCGTCGCTCGTCTGATTGACTGGGACGCATGGCTTCTCGTCCCCGCGTGCTCTCCGGCATCCAGCCGACCGGCCAGGGCAAGCACCTGGGCAACTACCTGGGCGCGGTGCGGCAGTGGGCCGGCATGCAGGACGACTTCGAGTGCTTCTACTTCGTCGCCGACCTGCACGCGCTGACCACCACGCCGGACCCGGAGGTGCTGCGCGGCCAGATCCGCCGGGTCGTCGCCGAGCTGCTCGCCATGGGCATCGACCCGGCCCGCTCCGCGCTGTTCGCCCAGTCGCACCTGCCTGAGCACGCCGAGCTCGGCTGGGTGCTCTCCTGCCTGACGAGCACCGGCGAGGCGTCGCGCATGACGCAGTTCAAGGAGAAGGGCGGCGGGAATGTCGGCCTGTTCAACTACCCCATCCTGCAGGCCGGCGACATCCTGCTCTACCAGGCGTCCGCCGTACCGGTCGGCGAGGACCAGAGCCAGCACCTCGAGCTCACCCGCGACCTCGCCGGCCGCTTCAACAACCGGTACGGCGTCACGTTCACCGTCCCCGAGCGGCACACCGTCAAGTCGGTGGCGCGCATCAAGGACCTCGC
>DATJGA010000149.1:0-3092 GCA_035495395.1 Mycobacteriales bacterium
GAGCGCGGACTCGTCAAGGCGTCCGACGACGCTGGAGGTGCGGCATGAGCTGCGGCGACCCGCACGAGACCCCCTGCGAGGAGGTCCTCGAGAAGGTCTACCTGTACCTCGACGGCGAGGCCGAGGCGCACGACCACGACCACATCCGGATCCACCTCGACGAGTGCTCGCCGTGCCTGCGCAAGTACGGCCTCGAGCAGGCCGTGAAGGCCCTCGTCGCCCGCTCCTGCGCCGAGCAGGCCCCCAGCGAGCTGCGCGAGCGGGTGATGTTCCGGCTGCAGCAGGTGCGCGTCGAGATCGACCACGTGGAGTTCCGAGCGGAGTAGCGAGTTGCCAGAGGCAACGAGCGCCGCAGCTGCAGTGCAGGGGCGCGGGGTGAGGGCTCTCGTCACGGGGGCTGCCGGGTTCCTCGGCAGCCACGTGTGCGACCGGCTGGTCGCCGACGGTCACCTCGTCACCGGGGTCGACGACCTGTCGACCGGCCACCTGGCCGACCTGACCGCCGTACGGCGGCGCAAGGGCTTCTCGTTCCACCACTTCGACGTCTGCTCGGACCTGGTCGGCGACCTCGTCGCCCGTGAGCAGCCGGACGTCGTCGTCCACCTGGCGCCGGTCCTGGCGGTGCAGCTGCTGGCCGCGGCACGGGCCGCCGGCTCGCGCCTCGTCGTGGGCGGCAGCGCCGAGGTGTACGGCGTGACGCGGGCCCCGGCGACGGAGCGGCACGGGGCGCACCCGGCCTCCCTGGCGGGCGCGCACCACGCCGCGGTCGAGGCCTACGTGCACGCGCACGTGGCGCAGGGCCTGCACGCGGCGACCCTGCGGCTGACGACGGTCTACGGGCCGCGCGACCGCGGGCTGGTCGGCGCCTGGGCACGGGCGCTGCGCACCGGCCGCCCGACGTACCTGCCGGGGGACGGCTCGGCGGTGCGCGACCTGGTGCACGTCGACGACGTCGTGGACGCGGTCGTGCGGTGCCTGGGCGGCAAGGGCGACGGCCGGCGGCTCAACCTCGGCACCGGCACGGCGACGACGCTCCGGGAGCTGCACTCGGCGGTCGCGGCGGCGCTCGGGCGGCCCGATGCGCCCGAGTTCCGGGCCGCGACGGCGGAGGACCTCCCGGCGGTGCTCGTGGACCCGGGCGCCGCACGGCGCGCGCTCGGGTGGGAGGCGACGACCCGGCTCACCGAGGGGCTGGCCCGCACCTTCCAGGCCTAGGCACGCGGAAGGCCCCGCCGGAGCGGGGCCTTCGTGGAGCTGTCCTACGCGTTGGGGCGCTTGCCGTGGTTGGCGGCGCTCTTCTTGCGCGCGCGGCGCTTGCGGCCCTTCTTGGCCATGGGGTGTCTCCTTCGACGTCGGTGCGGCTCAGGCTACCGGTCACCGCCGCGCGCCGGGCTACGGTGAGCCCATGGCCGCACCCACGCGCTGGGTCACCGAGACCGCCGACGGGCACAGCCGGTGGTACGTCGAGCGCTTCCGGAAGATGGCCGCCGAGGGCGCCGACCTGGGCGGCGAGGCGCGGCTCGTCGACGCGATGACCGCGCCCGGCTCGCGGGTGCTCGACGCCGGCTGCGGTCCCGGTCGGGTCGGTGCGGTGCTGCACGAGCGCGGCCACCAGGTCGTCGGCGTCGACGCCGACCCGGTGCTCATCGCGGCGGCCGAGGAGGACCACCCCGGCCCGCAGTGGGTGGTCGCCGACCTCAGCGAGCTCGACCTCCCCGCGCAGGGCGTGCCCGAGCCGTTCGACGCCGCGGTGCTCGCCGGCAACGTGCTCGCCTTCGTGGCCGAGGGCACCGAGCCGCTGGTGCTGCAGCGGCTCGCCGCGCACCTGCGCCCCGACGGCTTCCTCGTCGTGGGCCTGGGCACCGACCGCGGCTACCCCGTCGAGCGGCTCGACGGCGACGCGGGCGCGGCCGGGCTGGTCCTCGAGCACCGCTTCGCCACCTGGGACCTGCGCCCCTGGCACGCGGAGGCCGACTTCGCGGTCAGCGTCTTCCGCCGGCCGGCGGGCGAGGAGGAGAGCGCATGACGGACGCACCGCTCACGCACGTCGCGGACCTGGCGTCGCTCGTGGACGTCAGCACCGAGGCCACCGTCTCCCGCACGGTCCTCAAGGCGGAGGGCGTGCGACTGGTGCTGTTCTCCTTCGACGCAGGTCAGGAGCTCAGCGAGCACACGGCGGCGGTGCCGGTGCTGCTCCAGGTGCTCGAGGGCCGGCTGTCCGTCTCCAGCGACGGGATCACCGTCGAGCTGCTGCCGGGGGGCGTCGTGCACCTGCGGACGCGCGCGCCGCACAGCGTGGTGGCGCTCGAGCCGAGCCGGATGCTGCTCACGATGCTGGACGCGCGGAGCGGCTAGCCGTCCGGCGACGCATGCCGAGGACGACCAGCTGGGCGAGGCCGGCGGCGACGAGCACGTCGCCCGGGCTGACGACCTCCGGGTGCACGGGGAGCAGCACCGGGACCACGTCCCCGAGGGCGCGCAGCCGGGTGCCGTCGTCGGCCAGCTCGTGCCGCGGGTCGGTGCCGGCGATCAGGTCCTGGGTCGTCACCCCGGCCTTGCCGCTCGCGTCGGCGGAGACCGGCATCGCGCCGTTCAGCCCGACCACGAGCGCGTTGCCGAGCAGCCCGAGCGCGATCAGCCCGATGCCCGGGATGCCCCGGTTCCCGGCGAGGAACGCCCCGACGAGCAGCACCGACACCGCGAGGCCGACCGGGTAGAGCGAGCCCCCGGCGAACGCGCCGCCGGCCTGCGCGAGCACTGCGACGAGCACCAGCCAGCCGTGCCGCAGGGGGAGGTGGCCGAGGTGGCCGACCCTGCCGCCCGCCAGCAGGCCGACGCCGAGGGCGACGAGCAGGACGACGAGGGCGAAGACCACGCCGATAGTGTCGCGGCTCATGAGCGATCTGGTGGTGAGCCACGAGGGCGGCGTGCTGCGCCTGCACATGAACCGGGAGGCCAAGCGCAACGCGCTGAACGGCGCCGTGCTCGACGGCATGCTGGCGGCGCTGCGCGACCCCGGCGACGCGCGCGTCGTCCTCATCACGAGCGAGGGCAAGGTCTTCTGCTCCGGCGCGGACCTCGTGCAGATGGCG
>DATJGA010000150.1:0-7148 GCA_035495395.1 Mycobacteriales bacterium
CCGGTTCCGGCAGCAGGAGGTCTGGGCGAACCTGGGTCTCGACGTCGACGCCTGCATGAAGGCGGTGGGCGAGTCCGAGACCTTCCGGCTCTACCAGTCGCTGCTGTTCCAGCGGATCGTCCCGTGCGTCAAGGACATCGGGCTGTGGAGCGACAAGGTCCAGGCGGCGTACGACGACATGGGCGTGCTCGACATGGCCGGCCTCGACCTCGACGCCCTCATGAAGGCCGACGAGGACCAGGCCGAGCTCGTCGACGCCGAGAAGCGGGAGATGGCCGCCCGCAAGGCCGACGTCGACCAGGTCATCGCCCTCGCCGACTGATCACTGCTCCACCTCGCCGCCCTCGCGGGCGCCCAGCAGCTGGCGCAGGGAGGCGAGCCGCTCGGGGTCACGCCCCTCGGCGGCCACCCAGTCGTCGAGGCGGCACGACGAGCCGAGGTGGTCGCAGCCGACCGGGCACTCCTCTGCGCCCGGCGCCAGGTCCGGGAACGCCGCGAGCACCCGCTCGACCGCGACCGCGCCGAGCCCGAACGAACGTACGCCCGGGGTGTCGATGACGGTGCCGCCACCGGGCAGCGGGAGCGCCAGCGCGGCGGACGTCGTGTGCCGGCCCTTGCCCACCCCGGTGACCTCGCCGACGGCGCGCTTCGCGTGCGGCACCAGCTGGTTGACCAGCGTCGACTTCCCCACGCCGGACTGCCCGAAGAGCACCGAGGTCCGGCCCTGCAGCCGGTCCCGCAGCTCCGCCACGCCGCCCTCGCGGGAGGTCACGAGGATCTCCAGGCCGAGCGGCTCGTAGCGGGCCCGCATCTCGTCGGCCGGGGCCAGGTCCGCCTTGGTCAGGCAGAGCAGGGGGACCAGCCCCCCGTCGTACGCGGCCACGAGGCAGCGGTCGACGAGCCGCGGGCGCGGCTCCGGGTCGGCGAGCGACATGACGATGACGAGCACCTCGGCGTTCGCGACGACCGGCCGCTCGACCGGGTCGGTGTCGTCGGGGGTGCGCCGCAGCAGCGACGTGCGCTCGTGCACCCGCACCACCCGGGCGAGCGCGTCCGGGCCGCCTGCGAGGTCGCCGACGACGCCCACCTGGTCGCCGACGACGACCGCGCGCCGGCCCAGCTCCCGCGCCCGTACGGCGGTCACCACGGTGTCGTGGACGCGCACCCGGTAGCGCCCGCGGTCGACGGTGACGACGGTGCCCTCGGCGGCGCCGAGGTGGCCGGGTCGGGACTTGGTGCGCGGGCGCGTGCTGCGGGGCGGGCGGACGCGGACGTCGTCCTCGTCGAGCTCGCGCGGCACCGTCAGATCCCCAGCAGCCGGTTCCAGGAGCCCACGAAGTCGGGCACGGTCTTGCGGGTCGTCGCGATGTCGTCGACCGCGATGCCGTCCACGCCCAGCCCCAGGACGGCCCACGCCATCGCCAGCCGGTGGTCGTCGTACGACGACAGCACCGCACCGGTCAGCGGCCGCGGTCGTACCTCGATCCCGTCGGGCAGCTCGGTGACGTCGCCGCCGCAGCGGGTCAGCTCCTTGGCCAGCGCGGCCAACCGGTCGGTCTCCTGGACCCGGATGTGGGCGACCCCGGTGAAGCGGGAGGGCGAGTCGGCCAGGGCCGCGAGCGCGGTGAGCACCATCGTCAGCTCCGGGGCGTCCCCGAGGTCGGCGTCGACCCCGTGCAGCCCGTCGCCCGCCGCCACGGTCACCGAGGTGGCCGTGCGGCTGACCCGGGCGCCCATCTGCGCGAGGAGGTCGGGCAGCACCGACCCCGGCTGCCGGGTGTCCGCCGGCCAGTCGGCCACGGTCACCGAGCCGCCGGCGACGAGGGGTGCGGCGAGGTACGCGGCCGCGGTGGACAGGTCGGGCTCGACCGCGGCGTCCCGGGCGAGAAGCGGCCCGGGAGCCACGGACCAGGTGCCCGGCTCGCTGTCGTCCACCGACGCGCCGGCAGCGCGCAGGGCGTCGACGGTCATCGCGAGGTGCGGCGCGCTGGGCAGCCGGCCGCCGGCGTGGGTGACGACCAGGCCCTCGTCGAAGCGGGGGCCGGCGAGCAGCAGACCGCTCACGAGCTGCGAGCTCTGCGTCGCGTCGTCCTCGACCCGGCCCCCGCGCACCGCGCCGGTGCCCGACACCGTGACGGGCAGGCCGTCGACCCCGGACAGCGCAACCCCCAGTGACCGCAGCGCGAGCAGCAGCGGACCGAGCGGTCGCTCCCGCACCCGCGGGTCGCCGTCGAAGGTGACCGGCGAGGTGGCCAGTGCCGCGACCGGCGGTAGGAAGCGGGCGACGGTCCCGGCGTTGCCGACGTCGACCCGGTCGCCGGTCGGGGCGAGCGGACCGCCCACGCCGTCCACGACCCAGTCGTCGCCGTCGTCCGTCACGCCGACGCCGAGCACCCGCAGCGCCCCGGCCATCAGCTCGGTGTCGCGGCTGCGCAGCGGCCGGCGCACCACGCTGCGGCCGGGGGCGAGAGCGGCCAGCACCAGCAGCCGGTTCGTCTGCGACTTCGACCCGGGCAGCGCGACGACGGCGTCCAGGGGACCGGACGGCCGCGGGGCTGGCCAGGGTGCGCTCACGCCGACCATCCTCCCAGCGACCCGTCCGCACGTATCCTCGACCCACGATGAAGCGCCTCGCCCCCGTCCTCGTGACGCTCCTGCTCGTCGCTGCGTGCTCGGGTTCCAAGGGCGGTGGCCCCACCGCCCAGCCGAGCCTGCAGCCCGCCCCGACCGCGTCGCCGTGCCCGGACGTGAAGAAGCCGGCGTTCGCCTGGCCGCGCGAGGTGCCCAAGGACCTGCCGCAGCCGCCCGCCGCGACGTTCGACAACACGACGCGCACCCCTGAGGGCCTGACGATCGTGCGGTTCAGCACGGCGCACTCGCTGCAGGAGTCGGTGCTGTTCGTGGTGCGCGAGGTGCAGAAGGCCGGCTTCACCCTGGGCCGCGGTGACGCCGAGCCCGCCGAGGCCGACGCGCCCTTCGGCCGCGGGGACCTGCGCGGCGTCTACAAGATGCTCGCCCACGCCGACTGCCGCACGGACTGGCTCGTGGCGGTGACCCGCACCAAGCCGACGTCCAACAGCCCGCTGCTGCCGACGGCCACGCCGCCGCCCGGCACCAGCCCCAAGCCGCTCCCCTTCGGCTGACGCCCGTGGACGTCGGGGTCCTGCTGCAGGTCGTGCTGTCCGGCCTCGCGGCGGGCGCCGTGCTCGGGCTCGTCGCGCTCGGCTTCACCCTCGTGGCGGGCACCGTCCGCGTCCTGCACCTCGCCCACGGCGACGTGGTGGTGGCCGCCGTCTTCGTCGGTGTCCTCGGCGTCCTCGGCCGCACCCCGGTCGCGACCAGGCTCGACCTGCCGCGCAGCCTCGCCCTCGTCGCCCTCGTGCTGGCCGCCGGGGCGGCGCTGGCCGCGCTCGTCGGGCTGCTCGCCGTACGGCCCGCGCTCCCGGACCCCGCCCGCGGGCGGCGCGGCGACCCGCTCGCGTGGGTGGCCGGCGGCGTCGCCGCCGGGCTGCTGCTGCGCGCCGTCCTCGGGCTGCTGCTCCCGCAGGAGGGGTACGCCGTGCCCGACCCGCTCCGGCTGTCCGGGCTCAGCCACGACGGGCTGCTGCACCTGCAGGGCGGTACGACGCTCCCGGTGCGCGTGCTCGGCGTGCTGGCGCTCGGCGTGCTCGTGGGGATCGCGGCGGAGCGGTACCTGGAGCGCTCGCGGCTCGGGCACGCGCTGCGAGCCATGGCCGACGACCCGGACGCCGCGCTGCTCTGCGGCGTGGACGTCCGGCGGGTCGTGCTCGTCGCGTTCGTCGTGGCCGGGCTGCTCGCCGGCGTGGCCGGGCTGCTCGACGCCCCTGGTCGCGCGGCGTCCGTCGACGACGGCGTGGTCCTCGGGCTCGAGGGGGTCGCCGCCGCGCTGCTCGGCGGGCTCGGCTCGCTGCGCGGTGCCCTGCTCGGCGGCCTGGCCGTCGGCCTGGTGCAGTCGGTGGCGGTGTGGGCGTGGGGCGCGACCCTGCAGGACGTCGCGCCGCTGACCCTGCTCGTCGTCGTGCTCGCGCTGCGCCCCCAGGGCCTGCGGGCATGAACCCACCCGGCGCAACCGCTCGCTCCGCTCACGCTTCCGCGGGGGCCCCGGGATGAGCGCCCTCGACGTCGCGCAGGCGCTGTGGCTGCTGGTCGCGGCCATCGGGCTGGCCCTGTCGGTCTCGTACGCCGGGCTGCCGGTGCTGGGGGCCGGTGCCTTCCTCGCGGTCGGCGGGTACGGCACCGCGCTGCTCGGCCCGGGCGGCGCCGACTGGCCGCTCGGCCTCGCGGTGCTGGCGAGCGTCGGGCTGGCGGCCGTGGCGGGGTGGCTGGTCGCCCTCGGCGCCTCCCGGCTCGAGGGCCCGTACCTCGCCCTCGCCACCTGGGCGCTGGCCTGGCTCGTCCAGCGCTGCCTGCTCGCCTACCCCGGCCGCTTCGGCGGCACCGACGGGCGCACCGCGCCGAGCCCGGCCCACCTCGTCTCGCCGGCCCTGGGGCTGGACCTGACGCTGACGCCCCGCGCGCACGTCGTCGTCTCCGCGCTGGTGTGCGCGCTGCTGCTCGCTGCGCTCGTGCGGCTCGGGCGCGGTCCGGCCGGTCTCGACCTGGCCGCGCTGCGCGAGGGGCCGGACGTCGCGGAGTCGCTCGGGGTCCCGGTGGCGTCCCGGCGGCGCACGGTGCTCGCCGTGACGGCGGCGCTGTGCGCGCTGTCCGGAGCCGGCAGCACCGTGCTGCTCGGGCTGGTGAGCCCCGACGACGTCAGCCCGCTCGTCTCGCTCGAGCTGTTCGTGGCCGTCCTGCTCGGCGGCACCGCGCGCTGGTGGGGACCGGTGCTCGGGATCGCCGTGCTCACCGCGCTGCCGCACGTCGGCGACGCCCTCGCCCGGGCGGGGGGCCTCGACGTCGAGCGGTCCCGTGGCGTCGTCACCGCGCTGCTGCTCGTCGCGGTCGTCGCGCTCCGCGGGCCGCTGACCCGCCGGCTGCACCGCCCGGGACCGCCCCCTGCCGAGCCACCCGCCGTACCCGGGGCCGTACCCGGGGCCGTCAGTGCCGGCGCGCACCCGGTGCTGCTCGAGGCGCGCGGCCTCACCGTCCGGTACGCCGGGCTGACCGCTCTCGACGACGCCGCCCTGGAGCTGCGCGGTGGTGAGGTGCACGCCCTCGTCGGCGCGAACGGCAGCGGGAAGTCGACGCTCCTCAAGGCCCTCGCGGGGGCGATCGACGCGGGCGAGGTGCGGGTCGACGGCGTCGCGGTGCCGGCGCGGGTGCGGGCCCGGGTCCGGGCCGGGGTGGTCCGCACCGCGCAGCACACCGCGCTGCTGCCGCACACCTCCCCGGACCGGCAGACCGCCGTCGGTGCACGGGTGCGCTCGGACTCCTGGGCGGTGGTCCGGCACCTGCTGGCGACGCCCACGAGCCGGGCGCGGACGGAGCAGGAGCTCGCCCGGCAGGCGCTGCACGACACAGGCCTCGAGCACCTCGTCGGGGCCGACACGGAGCGCGTCGCCGTCGGCGACCAGCGGCTGCTGCAGCTCGCCCGGGCGGTCGCGACGGGGGCGCGCGTGCTGCTCGTCGACGAGCCCGCGGCCGGGATGACCGCGCAGGAGCGGGTGCGGCTCGCGGCCGTGCTGCGCAGGCTGGCCGGGAACGGCCTGGCGGTGCTGCTCGTCGAGCACGACATGCGCCTGGTGGGGGACGTCGCCGACCGCGTGACCGTGCTCGACGTGGGTCGGGTGCTGGCGAGCGGCCCGGTCGAGGTGGTGCGCGCCGACCCCGCGGTGCACCGCGCCTACCTTGGTGCGGGGCTGTCGGACACGGAGGTCGTGCGGTGAGGCGAGTGGTCGGAGTGCTGGCCTGCCTGGCGCTGGCGGCGTGCAGCGGCGGCTCGAGCCCGGGCTCGACCGACGAGGCGCTCGTCGTGGTGTCCGCGCCGCTCACCGCGCAGCCGTGGATCGGCACGTTCCTCGAGCGCGGGGCCCAGCTCGCCGCCCAGGAGGTGGCGGGGGAGAAGGGCACCACCGTGCGGGTCGAGGTGCTCGACAACGGCGGCTCCGCGCAGACGGCGGCCGCCAACGCGCGCAAGGCCGTGGCCGAGGGCGCGGTCGCGCTCATCACCGACGGCGTGGGCGCCGAGGCGATCGCGGCGGTCACCGACCCCGCGAAGCTGCCGGTGTTCGTCGCCTTCGAGGGCGGGGCGTCGTTCATCGACGCCAAGCGGCACCCCACGCTGTTCCGGCTGGCGCCGGCCAACGACGCGATGTGCCGCCGGCTCGCCGACTACCTCGCCGACACCGAGCAGGGCAAGGCGTTCGCCCTGCTGTCCGACGACTCGGCGTACGGCCGGGAGGGCCTGGCGAACGTCAAGACCGACCTGCTGCACGACCAGGTGCGCCTGGTGTCGGAGCAGGCCGTCCCCGAGGGCGCCGCCGACGTCAGCGCCCAGGTGCTCGCGGCGCGGCGCAGCGGCGCGAAGGTGCTCGTCGTCTGGGCGCGCGCGACCACCGTCGCGTCCGTGCTCCGGGCGGTGCGCAGCACCGGCTGGGACGTCAAGGTCGTCACCGGCCCGACGGGTGAGGACCCCCTGGTGCGGCAGCGGCTGGCGGACCACCCGACGTGGGTCGACGGCCTGGTGTTCGTGTCCTTCCGCATCACCAGCGAGGTCGGCGGTGCGCCGTTCGCCGCGTACCGCAAGGCCTACGAGTCGGAGTACGGCCCCGACCTGGTCGGCGTGAAGGCCCAGGGCAAGGACGTCGTCATGCCGCCGGACTGGTCGATGTACTCCTACGACGCGGTGCACCTGGTCAAGGCGGCCCTGGACCGGGCCGGGAGCACCGACCGGGCGAAGGTGCTCGACGCCCTGCAGCACGTCACCATCACCGGCGCGAACGGCGACGAGCGCGGCTTCGGCCCCGACGACCGCGAGGGCGTGAGCCCCGACGACATGTACTTCGCGACCTTCACCGCGATGCGGTTCCACCCCAACCACGACGACAAGCTCTCGACCAACCTGCCCGAGGTGCCGCAGTAGGCATGTGCGGCCGGTACGCCTCCTCGCGCAAGCCCGACGACCTCGTCGGGTACTTCGAGGTGCAGGACCCGCCGGAGGAGGTGCTGCCGCCCTCCTGGAACGTCGC
>DATJGA010000151.1:0-15806 GCA_035495395.1 Mycobacteriales bacterium
ACGAGCGTCGCCAACACGGCGAGCTCACCGCGGGTGACCTCGCACGCGACCAACGCGAGCCTCAACCTGCTCGGCTCGGGCAACCAGAACCTGCTCGTCGACGCGCTGCAGACCGCGCCGCCGGACCACGCGACCGGCGTCACCGAGACCCTGGCCGACATCCCGGCAGCGCCCCTTCTGACCGCGACCGTCGCCACGGCCACCGCGCACTCGCGGTGGACCGGTGACGGCACCTGCGTGACCACCGGCGACATCTCGCACTCCATCTCCAAGGTGGCCGACGCCGTCGTCCTGCCCGGCAGCCCCGCGGGCTTCGACGCGGTCGCGCTCACGGGTGCGACCAACGAGGACCCCTCGGGTGCGGTCGTCTCCGAGACCTCCCTCGGGCTCGTGAAGCAGCCGGCCGGCGCGGCGAACTACGCCGTGCGCAGCACGGGCAGCACGCAGATCACCGGGATCAACCTGTTCGGTGGTCAGCTCGTGATCGAGGTGGTGCGCGCTCCCAAGGTCGTGGCCACCGCGACCGGTGTCCCCGGCACCTCGACCGTGACGCTCACGCAGCCGATCCTCAAGGTGAACGGCACGACCTACCTCGCGGGTGAGGACATCGCCCCGATCAACATCCCGGGTCTCCCGGTGATCGAGGTCAAGGCCGGGATCCTCACCAAGACGATCTCCGCCGACGGCACGTCCGCCAGCGGCTCCGGCACCCTGCTGTCGGTGAAGGCGCTCAGCGACCCGAGCCTCGGCACGGCGCTCGACCTGACCGTCGGTGACGTGTCCGCGACCGCCAAGGCCCCGGCCGGCGGCGTCAACTGCAGCACCGAGGACCCGCTGCGCGACGTGCGCAAGGACACCTCGGCCACCTCGGTGAACGCGGGCCAGTCCTTCGACTACACGATCACCGTCCCGAACCGCGGCTCGTCGGACATGACGAACGTGACCGTGAAGGACACCGTCTCCGGCTCGCCGGCGCTGGTGCTCGTGAGCTCGACGCCCGACCCGACGTCGCACAGCGGCAACACCTACGACTTCTCGCTGGGCACGATCGCACCCAACCAGGTGAAGACGATCAGCATGACGTTCAAGGTGCCGGCGAGCGCCGAGGTCGGCACGCACTACTCCAACACGGCCGTCATCACGGCGACCTACGCCGGGCAGACCATCACCAAGACGGTGACCACGCCGTACCCGGTGGTCGACGGTCCCGGTGCGGGTCCCTGCGACCTGAGCCAGTCGACGAAGTACGCCAGCCACCTCCAGGTCACCCCCGGTGAGAACTTCAACTACTACATCAACCTGTTCAACCAGGGTGGTCAGACCTGCACCGGCATCGTCATCAAGGACGTCCTCGACGACGGTGTGAGCTTCGTGTCCTGCTCCGACAGCTGCACGCACAGCGGGCAGACCGTCACGTGGAACGTCGCGTCCCTCGCCCCGAGCGACTCGAAGAAGCTCATCGTCACGGTGAAGACCGTGGCGACCTCCGGCTCGCTGCCGAACTCCGCCGACATCACGCCGGACTCCGGCACCGGCGGTACGCCGAGCACGCCCGGCCCGACGGTGAGCACCTCCTCGGTGCTCGCACCTGACGAGCCGGCCGAGCGCGGCACCGGCGCCTTCGCAGCGACGGGTGCGTCACCGCTGGTGGCCCTCCTCGGCACCGTGCTGCTGGCCGGCGCGCTCGTGATGCGCCGCCGGGCGCTCACCGCCTAGGCACCTCGGACGAAGGGCCCTTCCCGACGGGGAGGGCCCTTCTCCGTGTCCTGCGCCAGACTGACCGGGTGCACCGCTACGCGGACCGCGTCGACGCCGGTCGCCGGCTGGCGGCCGCGCTGCCGCCGGTGGACGCCCCGGTGGTGCTGGGCCTGCCCCGGGGCGGGGTCGTCGTCGCCGCCCAGGTCGTGGGCGCCCTCGGGGGCGACCTCGGCGTCGTGGTCGTGCGCAAGCTCGGCTCCCCGGAGAACCCCGAGTACGCCGTCGGCGCGCTCGCGGAGGACGACGAGCCGCTGTGGGACGACCGGGCGCTGGCGGTGCTGCGCCCCGACCCGTTCCGGCTCGACCGCGTCCTCGCGCAGGAGCGCCAGGAGCTGGAGCGGCGCCGGCAGCTGTACCGCGGAGGGCCGCTGCCGCACCTGGCCGGGCGCGACGTCCTCGTCGTCGACGACGGTCTCGCCACCGGCAGCACGGCGCGCGCAGCGCTGCGCCGGGTACGGCGGGAGGACCCGGCGCGGCTGCTGCTCGCCGTACCGGTGGGGAGCCCGGACACCGTGCGGGCGCTGGCCGCGGAGGCGGACCTGGTCGTCTGCCCGCTGCAGCCGCCGGACCTCGGCGCGGTGGGCGCCTACTACGACGACTTCAGCGCCACGACCGACGCGGAGGTGCTGGCCCTGCTCGGCCGCGGAGCTGCGGGCTATGGCGCTCCGGGGCAGGTCGAGGGAGGCTGACCTCACCGTTTGGCCACCAGGCGCCCGGGTAGGCGTTCAAAGGGGTCGAACCGGAGGGAGCACGCTCATCTCTGCCCACATCGAGGACTACGCGGTGATCGGGGACACCGAGACCGCGGCGCTCGTGTCGCTCGAGGGGTCGATCGACTGGCTGTGCCTGCCGCGCTTCGACGCGGCGGCCTGCTTCGCCGCGCTGCTCGGCGGTCCGCACCGCGGGCGCTGGCTGATCGCGCCGTCGGAGCGTCAGCCCACGATCACGCGGCGGTACCGCGAGGGGACGCTCGTGCTCGAGACGCTGCACGAGGGCCCGACCGGCTCGGTGCGCGTCATCGACGTGATGCCGCCGCGCGGCGCGGAGCCCGACGTGTGCCGCGTCGTCGAGGGCGTGTCGGGGGAGATGTCGATGCGCATGGAGCTCGCCGCGCGCTTCGACTACGGCTCGGTGCTGCCCTGGGTGGAGCACCTCGAGGACGGCGCGCTCGTCGTCGCCGGGCCCGACGCGCTGCGGCTCACCACCCGCGACGTCAACCTGCACACCGTCGAGCACACGACGATCGCCGACTTCACCGTCCGCGCCGGGGAGCGGGTCGGCTTCACGCTCACCTGGCACCCCTCGCACGTCGACATCGGGGCGGGGCTCGACCCGTTCGAGGCCGTGGACGAGACCGAGGTGTTCTGGCGCGAGTGGAGCGACCAGTGCAAGTACAAGGGCGAGTGGTCCGACGCGGTGCTCCGCTCGCTCATCACGCTGAAGGCGCTCACCCACGCGCCGACCGGCGGCATCGTGGCGGCAGCCACCACGTCGCTGCCCGAGCGGATCGGCGGGGTGCGCAACTGGGACTACCGCTACTGCTGGCTGCGCGACGCGGCGCTCACCCTGGACGCGCTCATGCTCGGCGGGTACCTCGAGGAGGCGGCTGCCTGGCGCGACTGGCTGCTGCGCACCGTCGCCGGCGACCCCTCCCAGCTGCAGATCATGTACGGCGCGGCCGGCGAGCGCCGGCTCACCGAGCTCGAGCTGCCGTGGCTGGAGGGGTACGAGGGCTCGCGCCCGGTGCGCATCGGCAACGGCGCCGTGGAGCAGCGCCAGCTCGACGTGTACGGCGAGGTCATCTCCACGGTGTACGACGCCCGCGTCGCCGGGCTGCCGTTCCAGGAGCGGGCCTGGGCCCTGGAGCAGAACCTCATCGAGTGGCTCGAGACCGGCTGGCGCGAGCCGGACTTCGGCATCTGGGAGGTCCGCGGCGAGCCGCGGCACTTCACGCACTCCAAGGTGATGGCCTGGGTCGCGATGGACCGCGCGGTGCGCACGGTGGAGGAGCACGGCCTGAGCGGGCCGGTCGAGCGCTGGCGGCGGGTCCGGGACGAGATCCACGCGGAGGTCTGCCACCGGGGCTTCGACACCGAGCTCGGCAGCTTCGTCCAGCACTACGAGGGCAAGGGCGTCGACGCGAGCCTGCTCCTCATCCCGCTCGTCGGGTTCCTGCCCGGCGACGACCCCCGGGTCAAGGGCACCGTCGCGGAGATCGAGCGGCGGCTCATGGTCGACGGCCTGGTGCTGCGCTACCTCAACGACGAGTCGATCGACGGGCTGCCGCCGGGCGAGGGCGCGTTCCTCGCGTGCACGTTCTGGTACGCCGACAACCTGGCCATGCAGGGCCGGCTCGAGGAGGCGCGCGCGGTCTTCGAGCGGCTGCTGGCGCTGAGCAACGACGTCGGCCTGCTCGCCGAGCAGTACGACTCCGTCGCGGGACGGCTCGTCGGGAACTTCCCGCAGGCCTTCTCCCACGTGTGCCTGGTCAACACCGCCGTGCGCCTCGACCGGGCGGCGGCCGGCCTCGCCGACCACCTGGCCCCCCTGGTGGGCGATCACGCATGACCGAGCTCGTCGTGGTCTCCTTCCGGGGACCCGTCGTGCACAGCCGTGACGAGTCGGGCCGCACCCAGGCGGGCGCGGCGTCCGGCGGCCTCGTGACCGGGCTGCTCGCGCTGCCCGACCTCGAGGACCACGGCACGTGGGTGTGCGCGGCGATGACCAAGGAGGACCGGCTCGTCGCCGAGGAGGGCGAGGTCGTCGTCGAGGTGCGCGGCCGCAAGGTCGCCGTGCGGATGGTGGCGCTCGAGCCGCTCGCGCAGCACCAGACGAGCGCCGTCGCGGCCAACCCGGTGCTGTGGTTCCTGCAGCACGAGCTGTGGGACCTGGGCACCAACCCGACGTTCGCTCGGGCAGAGCACGCCGCCTTCGCCGGCTACGCGGCGGTCAACGCGGCGTTCGGCGACGCGGTCGTCCAGGAGCTCGACCGGCGCAGCGACGACACCGTGGTCATGCTGCACGACTACCACCTGTACCTCGTCGCGGCGCACGTGCGCGACCAGCGGCCGGACGCCTTCCTGCACCACTTCGTGCACATCCCGTGGCCGCCGGCGGAGACCTGGCGCACGCTGCCCACCGGCATCGGCGAGATGCTGCTGCGCGGCCTGCTCGCCAACGACGTGGTCGCGTTCCACACCGAGGGCTACGTGCGGAACTTCCTCGACACCTGCGAGCGGGTGCTCTCGCTCCCGGTCGACCGCGAGCAGGGCCTGGTCTTCATCGACGGCCGCCGGGTCGCCGTGCGCTGGTACCCGATCTCGCTGGACCCGGAGTCGCTGCACGCCTTCGCCCGCACCGAGGAGGTGGCTCAGGAGCGCGCGGCGCTGCAGCGCTCGCGTCCGGACCAGCTCGTCGTCCGGGTCGACCGCGCCGACCCCTCGAAGAACGTCGTGCGCGGGTTCCTCGCCATGGACCAGCTGCTGGTCGACCACCCCGAGCTGGTCGGGCGGGTGACGATGCTCGCGCTCATCCAGCCGACGCGCACCGACGTGCCGCAGTACCAGGACTACATGGCCGCCATCCTGCGGACCGCGGGCGAGGTGAACGACCGGTACGGCACCGAGGCCTGGCAGCCGGTGGACCTGCGGATCGGGGAGGGGCTGGCCCGGGCGGTGGCCGCCTACCAGGAGGCGGACGTGCTCCTGGTCAACCCGGTGCGCGACGGCATGAACCTCGTGGCGAAGGAGGGCGTGCTGCTCAGCGAGCGTGACGCGGTGCTCGTGCTGTCGCACCAGGCCGGCGTCTTCGAGGAGATCGGCGCGTTCTCCCTGGGGGTGCACCCGCTCGACGTCATGGACCAGGCGCACGCGCTGTACCGCGCGCTGACCATGCCGCGCGAGGAGCGCGGGGCGCGGCTGCGGGCGAGCCGCGCGGTCGTGGAGCGCAACGACGCGGTGCGCTGGCTGGAGATGCAGCTGGCTGACGTCGCGCAGCTGCGGGCGCAGCGACCCGGGGACTGGGAGCGCGCGCTGCGCCCCTGACCTCAGGGCTTGAGCAGCGCCTCGATCGCCTCGACCACGCCCGCCGACGCCGGTGCGTCCGTGCACAGGTCCGCGACGTCGAGCAGAGCCGGTACGGCGTCCGCCACCGCGATGCCGAGACCGGCGGCCTGCAGCAGCGGCAGGTCGTTCTCGCCGTCGCCGATGGCGGCGACCTCGTGCGGCTCGACGCCCAGGTGCGCCATCGCGGCGCGCAGCCCGGTGCCCTTGTCCACGTCCGCGGGGATGAGCATCACGCGGTCCTTGTTGGGCACGACCTGGCACGGCCAGCGGTCCCCGAGAGCCTCGGCAGCCCGCCGTACCGCGTCCTCGTCGTGACGCCAGGCGGAGACGAGCTGCTCGCCGATCTCCATGTCGAGCACGCCGCAGGCGACGAGGACGGCCTTGAGGTCGTCCGGGGGCGAGGCACCGAGCAGCACCGGCCCTGAGCCCGCGGGGTCGTGCAGGACGCAGCCGTTCTCGGCGACGATCAGGTCGGCGACCCGGTCCGTCTCGGGGAAGACCTCGTACAGCTCGGGCAGCCGGCGACCGGTGACCAGGACCAGGCGACCACCGCCTGCGCGGAAGCGGGCCACGGCCGCGAGCGTCTCGACCGGTACCCAGCCCTCTGTCGCGAGGGTTCCGTCGAAGTCGCTCGCCAGCACTGTCCAGCGTGGCAAGGGAACCGCCTCCTTCCGGACCTCGGATACCCGTACGGAGGAGGGGCGAACCCCGGCCCGGGTGTGCTTCAGAGCACCCTACGTTCAGGCGGTCGCGGCGACGCCCGCCACGAGCTGGGCCGCGGGCCGGCCGACGAAGTACCCCTGGGCCTCGTCGACGCCCAGCTCGCGCAGCAGCTGCAGCGTCCGCGCGTCCTCGACGAACTCGGCCACGGTGACCTTGCCGAGCGCCTGCGCGATGGTGACGAGCGCCGTCACGACGGCCTGGTCCTCCGCGCTGCGCACCAGGCCCCGCACGAACTGCCCGTCGATCTTGAGCACGGCGAAGGGCAAGTGCTTGAGGTACGCGAACGAGCCGTAGCCCGAGCCGAAGTCGTCGAGGGCGAGGTTGCAGCCCAGCGCCTGGAGCCGCTCGGCGAACTGCCTGGCCCGGTCGAGGTCGACGACGGCGGCCGTCTCGGTGACCTCGAAGAGCATCGCGCCGTCCGGCGCGACGAGCGTGGCGAGCTCGCGCTCGACGAGCGCCAGCACCTCGGGGTCGCCGACCGAGGGGCCGGAGAGGTTCACCGAGAAGCGCGGGCGCCGGCCGGCTGCCTGCTCCTCGCGCAGCATCGCGAAGGCCCGCCGGATCACCCACCGGTCCACCGCGCCGATGACGCCGCCGCGCTCGGCGACCCCGAGGAAGGCGCCGGGCATGACGATGCTGCCGTCCTCGGAGATCATCCGCAGCAGCAGCTCGTGCCGGCAGATCTCACCGGTGCGCAGGTCCAGGATGGGCTGCGCGTGCAGGACGAACCGGTCGTGCTCGATGGCGTCGCGCACCCGCTCGAGCCAGGTGTGCCGCTCGCGCAGCTCGATCTGGTGCGGGTCGCTGCCGCTCGACAGGGCCAGCCGGTCGCGGCCGGCCTCCTTGGCGTCGTACATGGCGACGTCGGCGTCGACGAGCAGCTGCTCGCCCGACAGCCGGCTGTCCGGGCCGAACACGGCGAGGCCCATGCTCGCCGTGGTGCGCACCGCACGTCCGCCGTCCACGAGGAGCAGGCCGGTGCGGAGCGCCTCGAGCAGCCGCTGCACGACCGCCTCGGCCTCCTCGGCGTCGGTGTCCGCGAGCAGCACCGCGAACTCGTCGCCGCCGAGCCGCCCCAGCACGTCGCGCGGCCGGAGGGTACGGCGGAGCAGCTGGGCCACCTGGACGAGCAGCACGTCGCCGAGGGCGTGGCCACGCGAGTCGTTGACGTACTTGAAGCCGTCGAGGTCGATGACGACCACGGCGCCGTGCATCCGGCGCTCGCGCGAGGTCACGACGAGCCGGTCGAGCGAGGCCTCCAGCGACCGCCGGTTCGGCAGGTCGGTGAGCGGGTCGTGGCTGGCCAGGTGCTCGAGGTGGTCGCGGGAGCGGCGCAGCTCCTCGCGCGCCCCGTCGAGCGACAGCGCCGCGCGGGCGACCTCGTCCTGCATGACGTTGAACGCGCGCGCCATCGTGCCGACCTCGTCACGGCTCTTCACGTCCACGTGCTCGATGTGCACCCGGGCGCGGGCGCCGTCGAGGTCGCCGTTGCCGAGCGCCCCCATCGCGCGGGTGAGGTCGGCGATGGTGCCGCCGGTGAGCCGGCGCGCGGCGTCGGCGACCTGCGTCGTGGCGTGCGCGATCATGCCGGGCAGCACCAGCCCGACCGTCACGGTGAGCATCGCGACGGCGACGAAGATGTCCTCGAGCACCGTGACGAGCACCGGGTGCCCGTGCTCGATGTTGGCGACCGCGATGAGGTAGCCGGCCCCGTCGAGCGTCATCACGGCGAGCATCGCGCCGGTGAGCTTCAGGTGCAGGCTGCGGCCGTGCGGCGGCTCGCCGCGGGCGATGCGGTCGCTGCGCAGCCGCCAGGCGTACGCCGCCGAGCCCGAGTAGGCGAGGGCGAGCCCGAAGAGCACCGTCGGCAGGCCGAACTGCTGGAAGCCCAGGACCGTCGACACGCCCCAGACCCCGGCGGCCAGGCCGCCGAGGACGATCGTGCCGCGCGGCGCCCGGTAGGGACGCCGGGCGTCGGGGGCGTTGCGGCGCAGCAGCCAGACCGCGACCGAGGGCAGGCCGATGCTGATGAGGTAGGTGAAGTTCGCGGCCGCGATCATCCAGACCGGGTCACCGGCGACGAGGAACACGATCGCGAAGCCCGCCGTGAGGACCGTCGCGACCCACGGGGCGTCCTGCCGGTTGCGGCGCTCCAGCACCCGGGGGAGCAGGCCGTCCTCGGCGCACTGCGACAGCGTCCGCGCGGCGCCGGCGAGCGGCTGCACCGTGCCGTGGAACATGTTGAGCACCATGAACCAGATGGCCGCCGCCTTGCCGGCGGCGCCGATCAGGGGCTCGAAGGTGGGGCCGAGCGTGGTGGCCAGGTCCGCGCCGTAGTGGTCGTTCAGGCCGTGCGCACCGAAGATGCCGAGCCACACGACGGGGAGGACGACGAAGTACACGCTGGCCATGGCGCCGCTGGCGAGCACGGCGCGCGGCACGTTGCGCACGGCGTCCTTGGTCTCCCCGACGTGGCAGGTCGCCGCCTCGAACGCCGGTGCCGCGAAGCCGATGAGGTACAGCCCGGCCATCGCGCTCGTGACGCCGCCGAAGACCCCGTCGAAGGGCGTCGTCAGGTCGAAGCTGGTCGCCTGCTGCCAGTCGACCTCCCCGAAGAAGACGGGGATGAGGGCGGAGCCGAAGGCCAGCACCGCGGAGCCGAGCGCGATGAGCTTGACCACGCGTGCGGTCCGGGCGACGCCCGACAGGTTGAGCGCCGTGAAGGCGAGCACGATGACGATCGCCATGCCGGTGATCGGCAGCTGCGGCAGGTACCAGTGGTGCAGGGCGGAGGCGGACAGCAGCGCGGTGAGCCCGCAGGTCGGCACCCAGCCCCACCAGTAGCAGACGCCGGTGAGGTTGGCGAGGACGGGGCTGTAGGGCCGGAACGCCTCGGCGCAGGTGGCGGCGATGCCACCGACGCGGTCGGGGTGCATGAGCACCAGCTCGGTCCACCCGGGAGCGGCGGCCCAGCTGAGCAGCAGCCCGACGGCCAGCAGCGGGATGGCCGCGCTGCCCTGGGTCGCGACGAGGGCGGTGAGCAGGAACAGGCTCTGGTTGCTGCCGCCCATCGCGAGCGCGGTCGTGCCGACCCAGCCGAGCGTGCGGGGGTGGCTCGCGGTGGCGGCCACTGGGGCGAGGGACTCCGAAGGGGGTTCGGACCGTTGCGCTGGCACCTGCACGAGGCCGGCCTGTGCGGCACCGACGGTTGGCATGCTCCCCCTCGCGGACCCGTGAGCGGGTCCTCCAGGATCTCCCGTCGGCACCAAGGTCCCGGGGCCTCATGGCCCCTTGTAGTCATTCGTCCGGCCGCGTGGCCCATCCCCGCCTGGTCAGGACGGGGGGGCCTGCAGGTGCGCCGCGAGGCGGTTGAGGAAGCGCGCGCCGACGTAGCCGTCGGTGGCGCGGTGGTCCGCGGACAGGGTGGCCGTGACGACCGGGCGCACGCCGAGCAGGCCGTCCACGGCCGTCGGCCGCTCGGTCACCGTGCCGAAGCCGACGAGGGCCACCTGCGGCGGGTAGATGACGCCGAGGACCTCCTCGACCCCCTGGTCGCCGAGGTTGGTGACCGTCAGGGTGGCGCCGGTGAGCTCCGAGGCGCGCAGCCGGCCGCCGCGGGCGCGCTCCACCAGGCCGCGCAGCTGCGCCATCATCTCGTCCGCCCCGAGCGTGTGGGCGTCGTGCACGACGGGCGTCACCATGCCGCCGGAGCGCAGCGAGACGGCGACGCCGAGGTGCACCGCGTCCTGCGGCTGGAAGGCGTCGTCGACCCAGAAGCCGTTGACCTGCGGCACCTCCAGGGCAGCGCGCGCCGTGGCCACGAGGAGCAAGGCGGCCGGGACGACGCGCTGGGCCACCGGCAGCTCGCGGTTGTGCTCCTGCAGCCAGGCCAGTGCGTCGTGCAGGTCGACCGTGCTGCGCAGGTAGTAGTGCGGGATCTCCTTCTTCGAGCGCGACATCAGCCTCGCGATCGCCTCGCGCATCCGGCTGCCGTCGTGGCGCTGCACCGGACCGGGGGCGACGGGAGCGGTCTCCGTGGCCGGCAGGTCGCGGCTGCGCACGACGCCGTCGGCGCCGGGCGTCAGGCTCGTGAGGTCGATGCCGCGCTCCTTCGCCAGCTTTCGCGCGTACGGCGACACGCGCGGCCGGCCTTCCGGTGCGTGGGGCGCCTCGTGGTCGGCGCGCTCCACGTCCGCGCGCCGGATCCGTCCGCCGGGGCCGGTGCCGGCGACGGCGGTGAGGTCGAGGTGCTGCTCCTCGGCGCGGTGCCGGACGAGGGGGGAGAGCACGACGGGCGCGGCCGTCAGCGGCGTGGCGACCGGCACCGGCTCGGGTGCGGGCGCGGCAGCGCGCGGCTCGGGTACGGCGGACGGTGCCTCGGCCGTGTCGTGCAGCACCGCGATCGGCGTGCCGACCGCGACGGTCGTCCCCGGCTCGACGAGCAGGGTGTCGAGCACGCCGCTGCTGAAGGACTCGATCTCGACGGCTGCCTTGGCCGTGTCGACGACGGCGACGACGTCCCCCCGGTGCACCTCGTCACCCGGCTTCACCAGCCACTCGAGGAGGGTGCCCTCCTCCATGTCCGCGCCGAGCGACGGCATCGTCAGGTCGGGCATCTCAGCCCACCGCCCGGAGCGCTGCGGCCACGACGCCGGCGGGCTGCGGGAGCGCGGCGTCCTCGAGGTGCTTCGCGTACGGCACCGGCACCTCGGCGCTGCAGACCCGCTCGACGGGTGCGTCGAGGTCGTAGAAGGCCTGCTCGGTGATGCGCGCGCTGACCTCCGCCGACAGGCTGCCGCTGCGCCAGCCCTCGTCGACGACGACCGCGCGGTGCGTCTTGCGCACCGACGCGAGGAAGGTCTCGTCGTCGAGCGGCCGCAGCGTCCGCAGGTCGACCACCTCGGCCGAGACGCCTTGCTCGGCAAGGGTGTCGGCGGCCGTCAGGCAGGTGCGGAGCGTCCCGCCGTACGTGATGAGGGTGAGGTCCGACCCGGTACGGCGGACCGCTGCCCTGTCGAGGTCGACCGGGCCGGCGTCGGGGGCGAGCTCGCCGGCGTCGTTGTAGAGGGAGCCGTGCTCGAAGACGAGCACCGGGTCGGGGTCCTCGAGCGCGGTCCAGAGCATGCCGCGCGCGTCCTCGAGCGTCGCGGGGGCGACCACCCGGAGCCCGGGGATGTGGGCGAACCAGCCCTCGAGGCTGTGCGAGTGCTGGGCCGCGAGCTGCCGCCCGCCGCCCGTGGTCATCCGCACGACGAGCGGGACGTTGAGCTGGCCGCCCGTCATGTGCAGCAGGGTCGCGGCGTTGTTCATGAGCTGGTCGAGGGCGAGCAGCGCGAAGTTGACGGTCATCACCTCGACGACGGGGCGCATCCCGCCGAGCGCCGCTCCGATGCCGGCGCCGACGAACGCCGACTCCGACAGCGGGGTGTCCCGGATGCGGTCGGGGCCGAACTCCTCGAGCAGCCCCAGGCTCACGCCGAAGGCGCCGCCGTACCGGCCGACGTCCTCGCCCATGAGGAACACCCGCTCGTCGCGGAGCAGGGCGTCGCGGAGCCCGGCGCGGACCGCCTCGCGGTACGTCGTGCGCGTGTCGGTCTCGGGCGCGGGCCTCGTCTTCGTGCTCATGGCCGTCACCTCTCCGAGTAGACGTGGCGGGTGAGGCTCTCCACCGGCTCGACGGCTGCGTCCTCGGCGAACGCGACGGCCTCGTCGAGCTCGTGAGCGACCTCCGCCTCGAGGGCAGCGAGGGTGTCGGCGTCGAGGAGGCCGTCCTCGCGCAGGTGCGCGGTGAAGGAGGTGATCGGGTCGCGCTCCTTCCACGCGGCGATCTCCGCCTTGTCGCGGTACCGGTCGGAGTCGTACATCGAGTGCGCGCGGAAGCGGTACGTGAGCACCTCGAGGAAGTGCGGCCCGGCACCCGCACGGATCGCCTCGACGGCGGCGCGGGTGGCGTCCCGCACGGCGTGCACGTCCATCCCGTCGACCGGCCACGAGGTGAGGCCGTACGACGCGGCGCGCAGCGCCAGGTCGGTCTGCGCGTGCTCGCGCGCGAGCGAGGTGCCCATCGCGTAGCGGTTGTTCTCGCAGAGCAGCAGCAGCGGCAGCCGCCACAGCGCGGCGAGGTTGGCGGTCTCGTGGAACTCGCCCTCCGCGAACGCGCCGTCGCCGAAGAAGCAGGCGGTCACGTGCGGCCGGCCCTGCATCCGGTCGGCGAGCGCGAGCCCCAGTGCCACCGGCAGCCCGCCGGCGACGATGGCGTTGCCGCCGTAGAAGCGGTGCGCCGCGTCGAACAGGTGCATCGAGCCGCCGCGCCCGTGGCTGCAGCCGGCCTCCTTGCCCATCATCTCCGCCATCACCGACGTCATGGGCAGGCCGCGCGCCAGCGCGTGCCCGTGCTCCCGGTACGTCGATACGACCGCGTCGTCCGGGCCGAGCGCGTCGAGGGCTCCGACCGCGACCGCCTCCTCTCCGACGTAGAGGTGGAGGAAGCCGCGGATCTTGGTGGCGCTGTAGAGCTCGGCGCACCGCTCCTCGAAGCGCCGGATGCGCAGCATCCCCCGGAGCAGGTCGAGGTCGGTGCTCTCGCGGGACAGGACGGCGGTGCTCATCGCGTGGCCTCCAGGGTGGACAGGTCGCCCTCGGGCAGCCCGAGCTCGCGGGCCTTGAGCAACCGGCGCATGACCTTCCCGCTGCTCGTGTGCGGCAGGTGCTGGTCGAACTCGATCTCGCGCGGGGCCAGCCCGCCGAGCCGACGTCGCCCGAAGGCCAGCAGGTCGCGGCGCAGCGCGTCGTCGGCGACGACCCCGGGCTTGACGGTGACGAACGCCTTGACCAGCTCGCCGGCGAGCTCGTCGGGCTTGCCGATGACCCCGGCCTCGGCCACCGCGCCGTGCTCCATGAGGGCGCTCTCCACCTCGAACGGTCCGATGAGGTGGCCGGCCGACTTGATGACGTCGTCGGCCCGGCCCACGAACCAGAAGTAGCCGTCCACGTCGACGCGGGCGAGGTCGCCGGTGAGGTACCAGTCGCCGGCGAAGGCGCTGCGGTAGCGGGCGTCCGCGTCGAGGTACCCGCGGAACATCGACGGCCAGCCGCGCCGCAGCGCCAGCTCGCCGAGCTCCCCGGCCGGCACGGGGGTGACGGCGCCGTCGACGACCAGGGCCCGGCCGTCGTCGCCACGCGCGAGGACGGTCGCCTCGACGCCGGGGAGCGGGCGGCCCATCGAGCCCGGGCGGATGTCCATCGACCGGTAGTTGCTGATCATGATCGCGCCGGTCTCGGTCTGCCACCAATTGTCGTGGACCGGCAGGCCGAGCGCTCGCTGGCCCCAGAGGACGACCTCGGGGTTGAGCGGCTCGCCCACGCTGGCGATGTGCCGCAGCGCGGACAGGTCGAACTCGGCGGCGACCTCGCTCCCGCTGCGCATGAGCATGCGCAGCGCGGTGGGTGCGGTGTACCAGACGTTGACGCCGTGCTCGGCGAGCACGCCGTACCAGCCACGGGCGTCGAACTCGCGGGCGTCGACGACCGAGGTGACCCCGTGGGTGAGCGGCGCGATGACGCCGTACGAGATGCCGGTGACCCAGCCCGGGTCGGCCGTGCACCAGTAGGTGTCGCCGGGCCGCAGGTCGAGCGCGCTCGCGGCCGAGACGTGGTGCGCGACCACGGCGGCGTGCACGTGCACGGCGCCCTTCGGCGTACCGGTGGTGCCGCTGGTGAAGTGCAGCAGCGCCATGTCCTCGTCGGTGGTCGGGGCGAGCGGGTGGTCGGGGGAGGCGGCCGCGAGCGCAGCGCGCAGGTCGACGACCTCGTCGGCGATGTCCGGCTCGGGATCGAGCACGAGGACGTGCCGCAGGGTCGGCACCTGGCCGCGCAGGTCCTTGATCCGGCGGCGGTAGAGCTGGTCAGTCGTGACGACGACCTCCGCCCTGCCGAGCTGCAGCCGGTCGAGGACGGGCCCGGGCCCGAACGCCGCGAACAGCGGGGAGAACACCGCTCCCTGACGGAGCGTCCCGAGGACGGCGACGTGCAGCTCGGGGACGCGGCCCAGCAGCGAGAAGACCCGGCCGCCCCGGCCGACGCCCAGGCCCTGCAGCAGGTTCGCGAACCGGCAGGCCTGCCCGTGCAGGTCGCGGTAGCTCACCTCGGTCACCGCGCCGCCGCGGTCGATGCAGCGCAGCGCGGTGACGTCACCCCGACCCAGCTCGAGCTGCCGGTCGAGGGCGACCGCCGCGATGTTCAGCCGGCCGCCTGGCGCGAGGCGGCGGCGCGCGTCGGCCCACGAGAAGCCGGCCGTCGCGGCGTAGTCGACGAGCACGGGCGGCACCCCGCCGTACGTCGTCGGCTTGACGATCGTGTCCCCGCTCATCGCGGCCTCAGGCCGGGTGGGAGAGGTTCTCGACGTCCGTCTCGGCGTCCTCCATCAGCCGGTCGGCGAGGGCGTAGAGCGCGCGCGAGACCGCGAGCTCCTCGCCGATCTCCGGCACCACTGCGTCATGCGGGTTGCGGTGCGCCTCGCCGTCGCGGTGGATCGTCAGCCCGTCCCGGCTGCTGAGCACCGCGTGCGCCTGCGTGACGTCGTCGTCCTCGGCGATGGTGATCTGCACCGACCAGGTCTGCGTGTGCATGTCGCCTCCTTCGTCGCCCTGCTCCCGACGATGCTCGTCAGCCGGCACGGCGTGCAGAGGCGAAGGTCCTTGCTGCGCAAGGAGGTACGGGCCCTACTCGGGCTCGAGCTGCTCCGGCAGGGCCAGCTCGACGCTGACGACCCCGGCGTCCTCGGCGAGGTTCCGGAACGGCGCGTCGCTCTCCTCCAGCAGGTCGGTCACGTCGAGGTTGTCGGCGAAGAACTCGGCGGCGAACCGGGTGATGCCGTTGGCGACCGCGCCGGCGGCGAGCTGGCGGAGCAGCGCCGTCGCGAGCCCGACGTGCCGCCACTCGGGGTCGACGGCGACGGCGATCTCGGCCGTGCCGGTGTCGCCCAGGGTCTCGTACCGGGCGATGCCGACGCCGTGCCCGTCCTCGGCGAGCGCGACGACCGCGGAGCGGCGCCGGTAGTCGACGCGGACGAGGTGCTCGAACTCCTCCGGGGTGTGCGGGGGGCTGCCGCCGAGGAAGCGGCGGCGCAGGGTCTCCGGGTCCGCGCCCTCGACGGCGCGCTGCAGCTCCGCCGCGTCCGTCGGCAGGATCGGCCGCAGGAAGACCCGTCGTCCGTCGAGCAGCCGGAGCCGGTGCTCGAGCTCCCGGGGGTACCCCTCCGGG
>DATJGA010000152.1:0-11926 GCA_035495395.1 Mycobacteriales bacterium
CTCCCAGGTGAAGCCGATGCCGCCGTGGAACTGGATCATCGCGCTGGTCGCGGCGCTCGCGGCGTCACCGGTCTTGGCCTTCGCGACCGACACGGCGAGCGCCTTGTCGGGGGCGTCGGTGTCGATGGCGTGGGCGGCGTAGGTGGCGGCGTACTCGGCCATGGTGACGGTGAGGTGCACGTCGGCGAGCGCGTGCTGCAGCGCCTGGAACGACCCGACCGGCTTGCCGAACTGCACCCGGGTCTTGTCGTACTCCACGGTGTCCGACAGCGCCTTGCGCGCGACACCGGCGAGGTCGGAGGCGGCCAGCACCGCGGCGCGGTCGAGCAGCTCCTGCCAGTCGTCGGACCCGGCGAGCCGCTCGCCGGGAGCGGCGTCGAGGGTCAGCGTCGCGAGCCGCGTGGTGCGGTCGAGGGCCTGGTGCTGCTGGACGGTCGCGGCCGACGGCTCGACGAGGTAGAGCCCGTCCTGGGCCGCGACGACGAGCACGTCGGCGACGGCGCCGTACTCGACGAGCTCGAGCGTGCCGGTCAGCGCGCCGTCCTTCGCGATCGCCGGGGCACCGGCCGTCGTCGGCGGGGCGCCCGGCTTGAGCAGCGCGACCGCGCCCTTGACCTCGCCGGCCGCGACCCGGGGGAGCAGCGCCTGCTGCTGCGCCTCGGAGCCGTACAGCCGGACCGCCTCGCCGGCGAGCACGGTGCCGAGCCACGGCCCGGGTGCGGTGCCGCTGCCGAGGTTGCGGGCGATGACGGCCGCGTCGAGCAGCCCGAGGCCGATGCCGTCGTACTGCTCGGGGACCATCACCGCGAGCCAGCCCTGCTCGCCGTACGCTTGCCAGACGAACGGCGGGACTCCGTCGCTGTCGGGGCTCTCGTAGAGCTCGCGGACCTGGGCCGGGCCGAGCTTGTCCCGCAGCCAGGAGCGCACCGCGTCCTGCAGGGCGCGCTGCTCGTCGTTCAGCTGGAAGCGCATGGGTGTCCTATCGGGGGAGGCCGAGCACGCGCTCGGCGACGATGGTGCGCTGGACCTGCTGCGAGCCGCCCCAGATGGTGCAGCTGCGCGACCACAGCGACAGGGCGGTGAGCTCGTCGAGCCGGACGTCGGGGCGCGGGTCCGGCACCTGGTACGCCGGGCCGACGACCGCCTCGTAGGCGTCGCTGACCTTGCGGAACGCCTCGGACCACATGATCTTCGTCATCGAGGCCTCGAAGCCGAGGTCCTTGCCCTGGCTGGTCTGGGTGAGCACGTGCCAGGAGTGCAGCTTCAGGCACTCGAGGTCGACGAGCGCGTCCGCCAGCTTCTGCCGCAGGGCCGGGTCGCCGGCGGCCGGGCGGCCGCCGCGGTCGAGGCCCTTCGCCACGTCGGCGACGTCGTCCCACATCCGGCGGAAGTCGGTGTACTGCCCGATGGCGGAGGAGCCGCGCTCGAACGACAGCAGCAGCATCGCCGTCTGCCAGCCGTTGCCCTCGCCGCCGAGCACCTCGTCGACCGGGCAGAGCGCGTCGGTGAAGAAGACCTCACCGAACTCGCTGCTGCCGGTCATCTGCTTGAGCGGCCGGGCCTCGACGCCGTCCTGGTGCATGTCGACGAGCAGCATCGAGATGCCCTGGTGCCGCTTGCCCTCACCGGTGCCCGTGCGGGCGAGGGTGAAGATCTTGTCGCCGTGCATGGCGTTGGTGGTCCAGATCTTCTGGCCGTTGAGGACGTAGTGCTCGCCCTGCCGCTCGGCCCTCATCTGCAGCGCGGCGAGGTCGGAGCCGGCACCGGGCTCGGAGAAGCCCTGGCACCAGATGACCTCGGTGTGCAGCAGCGGCTTGATGATCGTCTGCTTCTGCTCCTCGGTGCCGATGGCCATCACCGTGGGGGCGAGGAACGCCAGGCCGAGGGGGTTCACCGTCGACGGCGCGTGCGCCTTGGCCATCTCCTCGTCGTACACGGCCTTCATGGTCGGCGTGCCGCCGCGACCGCCGTACTCGGTCGGCCAGGCGATGCCCGCGAACCCGGCGGCGGCCTTGCCGGCCTCCCACTCGCGGCGGATCCGGAACGACTCGTCGTCGCTCTTGTCGCGCCACCAGGCCGGGTCGCGCATCTCGGCCGGCAGGTTGGCGGACAGCCAGGACCGGAGCTCCGCGCGGAAGTCCTCGTCCTCCTTGCTGAAGCGCAGGTCCATCACGTGCCTCTCGGAGCGGGGGGTGCGGGCGAAAACCGAATCACGTTCTACTCCATCGGCGGCCGGGATTCCAGCCCCGTGGTGGGATGGTGCCCGTGGACCTCGAGGCGACGCTCACCCTGGCCACGGAGCTGGCCCGTGAGGCCGGCGCGCTGGCCCTGAGCATGCGCCGCGGCGTCACCGTGCTCGACCCGAAGTCCTCGCCGACCGACGTCGTCACCGCCGCGGACCGGGCCGTCGAGGAGCTCCTCGTGAAGGCCCTCGCCGAGGCGCGGCCGCAGGACGGCCTGCTCGGCGAGGAGGGCGGCGCCACGACCGGGACCACCGGGGTGCGGTGGGTCGTCGACCCCATCGACGGCACCGTGAACTACCTCTACGGCATCCCCCAGTGGGCCGTGTCGATCGGCGTGGAGGACGAGGCGGGCGCTGCGGTGGGCGTCGTCTACGACCCGTCGAAGGACGAGCTGTGGCAGGCCGTCCGCGGGCGGGGGGCGACCCTGAACGGGGCGCCGCTGCGCTGCTCCACGGTCACCGACCTGGGGCAGGCCCTGGTCGGGACCGGCTTCGGGTACGACGCCCGGCGGCGTGCCGCCCAGTCGCTGGTCCTGCCCGACCTGCTGCCCCGGGTGCGCGACATCCGCCGGCTCGGGTCGGGTGCCCTCGACCTGTGCTCGGTCGCGGCCGGCCGGCTGGACGCGTACTACGAGCAGGGGCTCTCGCCCTGGGACCTGTCCGCCGGTCGGCTGGTCGCGCGCGAGTCGGGGGCCCTCGTCACCGGGCTGCGCGGTCGCGACGCGGCCTACGACCTCGTCCTCGCGGCGGCGCCGGGCGTGCACGCGGCGCTGCACGACCTGCTGGTCGCGCACGACGCCGACGCCGACCCGCTCAGCCCCTGAGGGCGGTCTCGTACACCTCGACGGTGCGTCGCGCGATCGCGTCCCAGCCGAACTCGGCGACCGCGCGCTCGCGGCCGGCTGCGCCCATCGCGGTCGCCCGCGCCGGGTCCTCGAGCAGTCCGGACACGGCGCGCGCCAGCTCCTCCTCGTACGTCGGGCCCAGGTCGACGAGCAAGCCGGTGCTGCCGTCGTCGACGACCTCCGGGATGCCGCCGACGCGGGACGCGACGACCGCGGTGCCGCACGCCATCGCCTCCAGGTTGACGATGCCGAGCGGCTCGTAGACGGACGGGCAGACGAAGACGCTGGCGTGCGCGAGCAGCTGCACGACCGAGGCGCGGGGGAGCATGTCGCGCACCCACACCACCCCGGGGCGCGCGGCCTGCAGCTCGGCGACGAGGGCGGCCACCGACGCGGCGATCTCCGGGGTGTCCGGCGAGCCGGCGCACAGCACGAGCTGGCCGGGCCAGCTGCGGGCCGAGCGCAGCAGCGGCTCGAGCCCCTTCTGGTGCGTGATCCGGCCGACGAACAGCGCGTACGGCACATCGGGGTCGACGCCCAGCTGCTCGAGCACGTCGACGTCCGGGACCGGCTGGTACTCAAGGGTGTCGATGCCGTTGTGCACGACGTGCAGCCGGTCCGGGTCGAGGCCGGGGTAGGCCTCGAGCACGTCGGCGGCCATGCCGTGCGACACCGCGATGACGGCGTCGGCGTCGTGCAGAGCCACCTTCTCGGCCCAGCTCGAGACGCGGTACCCGCCGCCGAGCTGCTCGGCCTTCCACGGCCGGTGCGGCTCGAGGGAGTGCGTCGTCACCACGTGCGGCACGTCGTGCAGCAACGCGCCGAGGTGGCCGGCCAGGTCGGCGTACCAGGTGTGCGAGTGCAGCACGTCGCAGCCCTCGAGGGCCGAGGCCATCCGCAGGTCGACCGACAGCGTCTGCAGCGCCGGGTTGGCGAGCTCCAGCTCGGGGTCGGGCGCGTGCACGACGGCCCCCTGGCCGCCGAACGCGTGCACGTCGACGTCGACGAGGGGCCGGAGCGCACGGGTGAGGTACTCCACGTGCACGCCTGCTCCGCCGTACACGTTGGGGGGCCACTCGCGGGTCAGCAGGCCGATGCGCACGTTTCTGAAACTAGTGGGGAAGGATGACCCCATGGCAGAGCCCCGGGTCCTCGGCATCGTGCTCGCCGGCGGCGAGGGCAAGCGCCTCGCCCCGCTGACCGCCGACCGCGCCAAGCCGGCCGTGCCCTTCGGCGGCATGTACCGCCTGGTCGACTTCGTGCTGTCCAACCTCGTCAACGCGGGCTACCTGCGGATCGTGGTGCTCACGCAGTACAAGTCGCACTCGCTCGACCTGCACATCACCCGCACCTGGCGGATGTCGACGATCCTCGGCAACTACGTCACCCCGGTGCCGGCGCAGCAGCGGCTCGGGCCGCAGTGGTTCAAGGGCTCCGCCGACGCGATCCACCAGAGCCTCAACCTCGTGTACGACGAGCAGCCCGAGCACGTCGTCGTCTTCGGCGCCGACCACGTCTACCGGATGGACCCGCGGCAGATGGTCGAGCAGCACATCGAGGCCGGGGCGGGCGTGACCGTCGCCGGCCTGCGGGTGCCGCGCAAGGAGGCGACCGGGTTCGGGGTCATCGACACCACGGACGGCCGGCGCATCGACGGCTTCCTCGAGAAGCCCGCCGACCCGCCGGGCCTGCCCGACGACCCGGACACGACGTACGCCTCGATGGGCAACTACGTCTTCAGCACCGAGGCGCTGCTCGAGGCCGTGAAGCTCGACGCCGGCGACGAGGGCTCGGTGCACGACATGGGCGGCAACATCATCCCGATGCTCGTCGGCCGCGGCGAGGCGCAGGTCTACGACTTCGACCAGAACGTCGTCCCGGGGTCGACCGAGCGCGACCACGGCTACTGGCGCGACGTGGGGACACTCGACAGCTACTACGACGCGCACCTCGACCTCGTGTCGGTGCACCCGGTCTTCAACCTCTACAACCGGCACTGGCCGATCCTCACGTCGTCCCCGCCGCTGCCGCCGGCCAAGTTCGTGCTCGCCGACCCGGGGCGCACCGGCTCGGCCGTCGACTCCCTCGTGTCCCAGGGCGTCATCGTGTCCGGCGGGTCGGTACGGCGGTCCGTGCTCTCACCGGGCGTGCGGGTGCACTCGGGCGCCGAGGTCGACGAGTCGGTCGTCATGCACTCGACCGACATCGGCGCGGGTGCGGTGGTCCGCCGCGCGATCCTCGACAAGAACGTCGTGGTGCACCCGGGTGCCACCGTCGGGCTGGACCCGGAGGTCGACCGGGCGCGCGGCTTCGTGGTCACTCCCGGCGGCGTCACCGTCGTCGGGAAGGGCGAGCAGGTCCTGCCCTAGACGGTCGCCTCGAGACCCACCGGGATGTTGGCGCCGATCGCCTTGGAGATCGGGCACACGTCGTGGGTCCGGTCCATCAGCTCCTGCGCGTCCTGCTGGTCCAGGCCGGGCAGGTGCCCGATGAGGGTGGCCTCGAGGCAGAACTGCTTGTCGACCGCGCCCAGGCTGACCTTCGCCGTGACCGACGAGGCGGAGACGTCGAGCCCGAGCTTCTTGGCGACGAGCTTCATGGCGTTGTGGAAGCACGCGGACCACGCGCCGGCCAGCAGCTGCTCCGGGTTCGTGGTGTCACCTCCCGGCCCGCCGAGCTCCTTGGGGTAGGCGAGCATGAGGTCGAGCGCGCCGTCGTCGCTGACGACCTCGCCCTCGCGTCCTCCGCGCGCAGTGGCCTCAGCCGTGTAGAGCAGGTCCATGGACACCTCCTGGCCGCAGCGTTTCACGCCGACGCCCGGCGGCGCGACCTGAGAGGATCCGGCCATGACGGACCAGAGCCCTTACGACCCGAGCCAGCAGCCGCCCGCGGGAGCTCCCGTGCCGCCGCCCCCGCCGTACGGCGCACCGCCGCCGCCCTACGGCGCCCCGCCCCCGGGCTACGGCGGCTACGCCGCGCCGCCGCCGGGCGCGTACGGCGGACCGGCGGCCTACCCGCCCGACCAGGGAGCGCCGTACGGCCGGGACCAGTGGGGCCGGCCGCTGTCGGACAAGTCGAAGCTGGTCGCAGGGCTGCTCCAGATCTTCCTCGGGTCGTTCGGCGTGGGCCGGTTCTACACCGGCCACACCGGGATGGCGCTCGCCATGCTGTTCACGTGCGGCGGCCTCGGCGTGTGGGCCCTCGTCGACGGCATCCTGCTCCTGGTGAAGAACGACTGGACCGATGCGCGCGGCCTCTACCTCCGCCCCTGACCGGCTGCGGCACACCGGCCTCGCACCGACCGCCGTCCTCGCGGCGGGGGTGCTGGCCTCGGCGTACCTGTGGCGCACCGACCCGCACCAGCCGGGGCACCTGCTGCCGGTCTGCCCGTTCCGGTACCTCACCGGCTGGCAGTGCCCCGGGTGCGGCGGCACGAGGCTGGCGTACGACCTCATGCACGGCGACGTCGTCGGGGCGTGGCACGACAACGCGCTGCTGCTGCTCGTGCTCCCGCTTCTGCTGTGGGCGCTGGTCGGGTGGGCCGTCGCGGGCTGGCGCGGCCGCGCCTACCGCCTCACCCTGCCCCGGTACGGCGGACCCGTCGTCCTCGTGACCGCGCTGGCCTGGACGGTGCTCAGGAACGCGGTCTAGCAGTCCACCTGGCACGGCGGCACGTCGCCCTGCTGCCGGTGCTCGGCGGCGACCGCCGCTGCTGGTGACCGCGAGCCGCCGGCCCGCCAGCTGTCGAGGTAGCGCCACGGGTAGACCTCGCCCCGCCGTACCCACCAGACGCCGTGCCGGGTGGGCCAGGAGATGCCGAAGTGCAGGTGGGTCGCGATGCCCCGGGCGGACCCGGTGTTGCCGACCGTGCCGACCTGCTGACCGGCCTTGACGTGCTGGCCGGGCCGGACCAGGACGGTTGAGAGGTGCGAGCCGTAGTAGCGCACGCCGTCGACCCCGACGACCGAGAACGACAGCCCGCCCCGGTCGGCGCCGAGGTTCGTGCTGGACCGCCACCGGTCGACGGTCGAGACCTCGTCCACGACGCCGGTGACCGGCGACACGACGCGGCAGCCGCGCGCGGCGAAGATGTCGGTCGCGGGGTAGTCGTGGTGGCTGTGCCCGTAGCTCACCGAGCAGCCGCGGACCGGGAACGCGTACCGCCCGGCGGCCACCGGACGCGGGGCCGGGCTGGTCGCGCGCGGTGCCGGGGAGGTGACCCGCGGCCGCGGGGAGGGTGACCGCGTCGGCGAGGGCGTGGGGGACGGCGCCGCCGGCGTCGTCACGGCGGGCGTGGGCGAGGGGCTCGGTGAGGGCGCCGCGACCCGGTCCGGGGCGGCCGACCCCGAGCAGGCGGTCAGCAGGAGGGCGCAGGCCGTGACGAGCACGGCGACGGGGGGACGCACCCGGACCAGGGTAGGAGACGTGGGTGTGACGGTCGTCGCACCCGCCGTGCGCGGTCTTGACACGGCGGCCCTCCGCGACGACTGTTACCGGCGGTAACAGACGACCCCCAGGGAGACCCCATGGCCGGCTTCACCCTCGAGCTCACCGAGGACCAGCGGACCCTGCAGAAGTGGCTGCACGAGTTCTCGGAGAACGTCATCCGACCCGCGGCCCACGAGTGGGACGAGCGCGAGGAGACCCCCTGGCCGATCATCCAGGAGGCCGCGAAGGCGGGCATCTACTCGCTGGACTTCTTCGCCAGCATCTGGGGCGACGAGACCGGCGTGAGCCTGCCCGTCGCGATGGAGGAGCTCTTCTGGGGCGACGCCGGCATCGGCCTGTCCATCGTCGGCAGCACCCTCGGCGTCGCCGGGATCCTCGCGAACGGCACCCCTGAGCAGCTCGGCGAGTGGGCGCCGCAGTGCTTCGGCACCCCTGACGACGTCAAGCTGTGCGCGCTCGCCGTGTCCGAGCCGAACGCCGGCTCCGACGTGAGCAGCCTGCGCACCCGCGCCGTGTACGACGAGAAGTCCGACGAGTGGGTCCTCAACGGCGTGAAGACCTGGATCACCAACGGCGGGATCGCCGACGTGCACGTCGTCGTGGCCAGCGTCGACCCCGAGCTCAAGGCGCGCGGCCAGGCCTCGTTCGTCGTCGGGCCGGAGTTCAAGGGCAAGGGCCTGTCGCAGGGGCAGAAGTTCAAGAAGCACGGCATCCGCGCCTCGCACACCTCCGAGGTCATCCTCGAGGACTGCCGGATCCCCGGCAGCGCGCTGCTCGGCGGCAAGGACCGGCTCGACGCGCGGCTGGCCAAGGCGCGCGAGCGGCAGGCCGCGATCGAGCGCGGTGAGAACGTGCAGTCCAGCCGCGAGAAGGGCGGCCAGGCGGCGATGGCCACCTTCGAGGCCTCCCGCCCGTCCGTCGGGGCGCAGGCCGTCGGCATCGCCCGGGCCGCCTACGAGTACGCCCTGGAGTACTCCAAGACCCGCGAGCAGTTCGGCCGCCCGATCATCCAGAACCAGGGCATCGCGTTCATGCTGGCCGACATGAAGACCCGCATCGACGCCGCCCGGCTGCTCGTGTGGCGGGCCGCCTGGATGGGCCGCAACGGCGTCCCGTTCGAGGCGGGCGAGGGCTCGATGAGCAAGCTGTACGCCGGGGAGACCGCCGTGGACGTGACCGAGAAGGCCATCCAGGTCCTCGGCGGCAACGGGTACACCCGCGAGTTCCCCGTCGAGCGCTGGCACCGCGACGCGAAGATCTACACGATCTTCGAGGGCACCAGCGAGATCCAGCGGCTCATCATCAGCCGCGCCATCTCCGGCGTGCAGATCCCGTAGCCGGTGACCGTGCTCCAGGACCGCGACGCACGGCGCGAGGCGCTGCTCGCGGCAGCGGACGCGGTCGTGCAGCGGGACGGCGCCTCGGCCTCGATGGCGACCATCGCGGCCGAGGCCGGCATCACCAAGCCGATCCTCTACCGGCACTTCGGCGACAAGGGCGGGCTGTTCGCCGCCCTCGCCGAGCGGCACACCGACCGGCTGCTCGACGCCCTCGTCGACGCGCTGACGGGCGGCGGGACCCCGCGCGAGCGCGTGCACCGGACCATCGACGCCTACCTCGAGATGATCGAGCGGGAGCCCGAGGTGTACCGGTTCCTCGTCGAGTCCGACGAGGCCGTGATGGCCCGGGAGCCGGTGCGCGGGTTCGTCCGCCGGCTCGAGGACCTGCTCGCCGCCGGGATCGCGCACGAGCTGCGGCTGCCGGAGGACGACGTGCGCCCGGTCGTGTGGGCGGCCGCGATCGTGGGCATGGTGCAAGCCGCAGGGGAGCGCTGGCTGGCCTCGCACTGGTGCTCGCGCGCCGACCTGACCCGCCAGCTGACCGACCTGCTGTGGGGCGGCTACGCCCTGCAGGCGGAGCGGCGCTGACTCTCGGCTACCCTCTGCGGGCCTCCCGGCCAGTGAAGCGGACGGGAGTGCGGGCACAGAACGACGCCGTCGCGCGTTGACCCCCGCGGCGGACGTGAGCGAAGGAGACCCGAGACGATGGCCACCGACTACGACACCCCTCGCCGTTCAGAAGTGGACGACATGGGTGAGGACAGCCTCGAGGAGCTGAAGGCCCGGCGAGCCGAGGCCCAGTCCGGCAGCGTCGACGTCGACGAGGCCGAGCTCGCCGAGGGGCTCGAGCTGCCCGGCGCCGACCTGTCCGGCGAGGAGCTCACCGTGAAGGTGCTCCCGAAGCAGAGCGACGAGTTCACCTGCTCGAGCTGCTTCCTCGTGCACCACCGCAGCCAGCTCGCGTCCGAGAAGGACGGCCGGCTCATCTGCCGGGAGTGCGCCTGACCCAGGACTGAGGGCGCCTCCCGAGGGAGGCGCCCTCGGCGCGTCCGGGGTAGCCCGTTGTACCCATGCGCAGATGGCCGCGGTGGGGCATGCAGCCCGCCCAAGTCGGGACATACCGTCGAGCCATGCACCGGACCTGGCGCCGCCTGCTGGCACGCCTCACGGAGGCGCTGCCGGAGGCGCGGTACGAAGCCGTGCTCGCGCTGCTCCGGGCCTGCGTCCTCGTGGCCGGCGGGCTGTCGCTGCTGACGCTCTCGGAGCAGTCGAGCAGCCTCACCGCCCCGGTGGTCGTCAACCTCGTGCTCGGCGGCGTCTCGGCGCTCGCCGCGGTGGTCGTGTCCCGCGTGACCGACGCGCGGACGGCGCGGGCCTTCGGGGCCTGGTCCACGGTCGCCGACGTCGCGCTCTACGCCGGCTACTCCCTCACCTTCGCCGACCGGCCGGGCGCCGGATCGGCGTACGGCGTCTTCGTGCTCCTCGCCGGGCCGCTGCGCTACGGCCTGCGCGGTGCGCTGGCCACGGTCGCTCCGGTGGCGCTCATCGCCGTCGTGTGGCCGCAGCAGGACGCGGCGGGCGGCACCGTCGGGTTCAGCGAGGTGATCGCGCTCTGCGTCATCTTCACGCTGCCCACGGTCGTCATCCGGTCCGTCGTCCTGCGCAGCGGCGCCCGGCTGCGCCAGGCGGAGCGGCAGTTCAGCACGGCGTTCGAGCACGCCTCCATCGGCATGGCGCTCACCGACGCCGACCTCACGATCGTGCAGGCGAACCGGGCGCTGGGCGTGCTCCTCGGCGAGCCGGCCGGCCACCTGCAGGGCCGCGCCCTCGACGCCGCCGTCGACCCGCTCGAGCGGGTCACCCTGCGCCGCGCGCTCCGTGGCCTGACGCAGCAGGCGCCCAGCACCCGGCTGGAGGTCCGGCTGCGGCGCCCCGACGGCGGCCTGCGCTGGGGCCACGTCTCGGCCTCGTTGCTGGAGGGGCAGAGCGGGGTCGCGCCGCGGATCGTCGTCCAGGTCGAGAACATCACCGACCGCAAGCGCTCCGAGGCCATGCTGTCGCACGCGGCCGCGCACGACGCCCTCACCGACCTGCCGAACCGCACCCTGCTCATCTCCCAGCTCGAGGCTGCGCTCGCGCACGGCGAGCAGGTCGGGGTGCTGTTCCTCGACCTCGACCGGTTCAAGGTCGTCAACGACGGGCTCGGCCACGCGGCCGGCGACCAGCTGCTCGTGCAGGTCGCGCACCGGCTGCGCGAGGTCATGCGCCCCGAGGACGTGGTCGCCCGGCAGGGCGGTGACGAGTTCGTCGTGCTGTGCCGCGGCGCCGACGCCGACGTCGCCCTGGCCGTCGCCTCGCGGGTGCTCGCCGTGCTCAACCAGCCGGTGACGACGATCAACGGCAGCGACGTGGTCGTGGGCGCGAGCATCGGCATCGCGCTCGGCGGCCCCGGGGACCTCGCCGAGATGGTGCTGCGCGACGCGGACACCGCGATGTACGCCGCGAAGGGGACCGGCGGCGGGCGGGCCCGGATGTTCACGCCGGAGCTGCGCGAGGCGGTCGTGCTCGTCCACGAGCTCGAGGTCGACCTGCGCAGCGCGGTGCGCAACGACGAGCTCACCGTCGTCTACCAGCCGGTCGTCGACCTCGGTCTCGGCCGGGTGACGGGGTGCGAGGCGCTGGTGCGCTGGCACCACGCGGACCGCGGCACCGTCCGCCCGCAGGACTTCATCGCGGTCGCGGAGCAGTCCGACCTCATCCTCGAGCTGGGCGACTGGGTGCTGCGCCGCGCGCTCCGTGACGCCGCCACCTGGGAGCACCCCGCCGGCATGGCGGCGCCGACGGTGTCGGTGAACATGAGCGTCCGGCAGCTCACCTCGCCGGGCTTCGCCGCCCGGGTCGCGCGGCTGCTGGCCGACGCGGGCGTGCCGCCCGCCCAGCTGTGCCTGGAGATCACCGAGACCGCCCTCGTCGGCGACGTCGTCACGGTCGTCGAGGCGCTGGAGTCGCTGCGCGACGTCGGCGTCCGGCTGGCCATCGACGACTTCGGC
>DATJGA010000153.1:0-3842 GCA_035495395.1 Mycobacteriales bacterium
GGTCGCGGCCGGCGCGAGCTGGTCGGTGCGGCGGACGACGACGTGCTGCTCGGCGAGCACGTCCCCGACCGTCAGCCCGTTGCTGGCCACCCGGCGTACCCGGCCGCCGTCGAGCAGCGCCACGGCCTTGCGGGTGCGGACCTCGAGGGAGAAGCCCTTGAGCGGGATGGCACGGGACCGGTCGGCCGAGAGCACCGCGCCGTCCGCGCGGAGGCCCACCTGCTGCAGCGCCTCGCTCACCGACATCGCGGTGACCCAGACCTCGCGGCTCGTGCCGTCGACCGTCAGCGCCATGAGGCGACCGCGGCGCAGGACCACCTCGGTCTGCGGGGTCACGACGACGTCGGGCGCGGGGGCGAGCAGGTCGTGCGCTCCGACCTTCACGTGCGCCGTCCTGAGCACGTCGGCGACGGTGCTGCCGTGCGTGCGGACCTGCTGCACCTTGCCGTCGACGCTGAGGGCCACGTCCTTGGCGGTGGCGTCCCAGGCAGCGTGCCCGCCCCACAGGGCGAGCACGGACAGGGCAAGAGCGGGGGGGCGGACGGCCAGGCGGGTCGTCACGGAGCGAACGCTCACGAGTCTCCGAACCTCGTAGGTCCGGGCACGGGCGACGGCACGACGTGCGAAGGGCGGCTTGCGGCCGCCCCCTCGTGCCGCCGTGGACCTTCCCCGATCCCGGCGGACATCACGAGAACGTAACGGGGTCCTGGCCTCTGCGCCAAGGAACGTACCGGGTGAATCGGGCGGATCGCCCGCCGTCCGGAGGGCAAACCCGCAGGTCAGAGGGCATGCGCGCAGAGATCCTGTGAGACCCGTCTCAGCGCCCGGTTTGTCCGGTTCGGGCGCTCAGGACAGGGCGAAGACGCGTCGGGTGTTGGCGGCGAGCGCCGTGCAGAGCTCGGCCAGGTCGTCCCCCCGCACGGCGGCCAGCGCCCGCACCGTCAGCGGCACGAGGTACGGCGCGTTCGGCCGGCCCCGGAACGGCATCGGCGTGAGGAACGGCGCGTCGGTCTCGACGAGCAGCCGGTCCTGCGGGCACACGGCCGCGGCGGCCCGCAGCGCGTCGTTCGGCTTGAAGGTGACCGGCCCCGCGAAGGACAGGTAGTACCCCTGCGCCGCGCACTCGCGGGCCATCGCCTCGTCGCCGGAGTAGCAGTGGAAGACGACGCGCTCCGGGGCGCCCTCCTCCCGGAGGACGCGCAGCACGTCCTCGTGCGCGTCGCGGTCGTGGATGACCAGCGCCTTGTCCGCGTCCTTGGCGATCTGGATGTGCGCGCGGAAGGACGCCTCCTGCAGCCGGTGCCCGTCGGGCCCGGTGCGGAAGTGGTCCAGGCCGGTCTCTCCCACCGCGACGACACCGGGATCCCTTGCGAGAGAGGCGATCTGCGCGAGCGCGTCCTCGGTGGCAGCACCGCGACCGGCTTCGTTCGGGTGCAGCGCGACCGTCGCCCAGACGCTGTCGTGCGCAGCCGCGAGCGACGCGGACAGCCGCGAGGACTCCACGTCGATGCCGACCTGCACCACCGTGTCGATCCCGACCGCGCGGCCGGCCGCGAGCTGGTCCTCGACGGAGCCGCCCATGATGTCGAGGTGGCAGTGGCTGTCCGCCACCGCGACCGGCAGCGGCTCCGGCGGCGGAGGCGCCGCCTCCTGGGCCACCCGTGCGGCGCGGGCCGGCTGATCGCTCACACCTGCAACCTAGCCAGCCCCGACGCGTCGGGGGATCAGCCCACGGCCTCCTCGGCGGGCGCGAGCAGCACGACGAGGTCGCGCAGCACCTCGCGCTCGTCGCGCAGGCCCTGCCGCACCGGCGGGCTGTCGGTGTGCCGGATCTCGCTGGAGAGGTTGCTCAACCTGGACCGGACCAGGTCGACGAGCACACCGCGATGCTGGTCCTGGAGCTCGATGACCATGGTTCGCACCTCCTTCGGGCTCGTCCTCAGCGTCGCGCCGCGCCCGCCCGGTGTCCAGCCACGAAGGGGTGGTCGGATCAGGCCTCCTGGCCCTGCTCGAGCCGGGCCAGCTCCTCGTCCACCACCGAGGGGTCGAGCTTGGCGAACAGCGGGCTCGGCGGTTCGATCGGGACCCCCGGTGCGATCGGCGTCGAGGACCACGACGCCGCGGTGGCGTAGTCGCCCATCAGCACGGGGTACCCCGGCCCGCCGTCGAGGTCGTCGACCTCGCGCAGCTCGGGCTGACCGCTCCACTCACCGCTGCCGCCGAGCGCCTCGTACACCTGCTGCGAGCTGTGCGGCAGGAACGGCGTGAGCAGCGTCTTCGCGTCGTCGATGAGCTGCAGCGCGACGTGCAGCACAGACTCGCGCCTGGCCGGGTCGTCCTTCAGCTTCCAGGGCGCCTCGTCGGACAGGTACTTGTTCGCCTCGCCCACGACCCGCATCACCTCGTGCAGCGCAGCCTTCGCCTGGTTGCGCGCGATGAGCGTCCCGACCGGCTCGAACGCGGCCCGCGACGCCGCCAGGGCGGCCTCGTCGGACGCCGTGAGCGCACCCGGCGCAGGGATCGACCCGACGTTCTTGGCCACCATCGACAGGGTGCGGTTGACGAGGTTGCCCCAGCCCGCGACCAGCTCGGTGTTGTTGCGCGTGACGAACTGCTCCCAGGTGAAGTCGGTGTCGCTCGACTCCGGTCCGGCGGCGGTCAGGTAGTACCGCAGCGCGTCCGGCCCGTACCGCTCCAGCACGTCGCGCACGTAGATCACGACGGACCGCGAGGAGGAGAACTTCTTGCCCTCCATCGTGAGGAACTCCGACGACACGATCTCCGACGGCAGCGCCAGCTCGCCGTACGGGCCGGGGGTGCCGGCGGGCTTGCCGGAGGCGCCGAGCAGGATCGCCGGCCAGATGACCGAGTGGAAGACGACGTTGTCCTTGCCCATGAAGTAGAAGGAGTCCGCCGAGCCCTCGGTCCAGAACTCCTTCCAGGCGTCGGGCTGGCCGGTACGGCGGGCCCACTCGACGGAGGCCGACAGGTACCCGATGACCGCGTCGAACCAGACGTAGAGCCGCTTGTCGTCGCGGTCCCGCCAGCCGTCCAGGGGGATCGGCACGCCCCAGTCGAGGTCGCGCGAGATCGCCCGCGGGCGCAGCTCGTCGATGAGGTTCGCGCTGTACTTCAGGACGTTGGGGCGCCAGTCGGTGCGGGTCTGCAACCACGACCCGAGCGCGTCGGCGAAGGCCGGCAGCTCGAGGAAGAACTGCGCCGACTCCACGAACGCGGGCGTCGACCCGTCGATCTTCGAGCGCGGGTTGAGGAGGTCCTGCGGGTCCAGCTGGCGTCCGCAGTTGTCGCACTGGTCGCCGCGCGCCCCGTCGTACCCGCAGTGCGGGCAGGTGCCCTCGACGTACCGGTCGGGCAGGCCGCGGCCGGTGGCCGGGTCGATGGCCGACAGCTGCGAGCGCTCCACGACGTACCCGTTGTCGTGCAGCGAGGTGAACAGGTCCTGCACCACCTGGTAGTGGTTGCGCGTCGTGGTGCGGGTGAACAGGTCGTACGAGAGCCCCAGGCCCTGCAGGTCCTCGGCGATGACCCGGTTGTAGCGGTCGGCGAGCTCGCGCGCGGTGACGCCCTCGCGGTCGGCCTGCACCTGGATCGGCGTGCCGTGCTCGTCCGTGCCGCTGACCATGAGCACCCGGTTGCCGGCCATCCGCTGGTAGCGGCTGAACACGTCCGAGGGCACGCCGAACCCGGCGACGTGCCCGATGTGGCGCGGGCCGTTGGCGTACGGCCACGCGACGGCGGCGAGGAGGGAGGTCACCAGCCGAGGCTATCCAGTGGGTCGAGGGGCTTTCGCGGCGACGACCGCGTCGTACACGTCCCGCCGC
>DATJGA010000154.1:0-2214 GCA_035495395.1 Mycobacteriales bacterium
ACCTCCGTCGGGATCATGAAGCTGCTCGACCGGATCAACCGGACCGGCACGACGGTCGTCATGGCCACGCACGACGCCCAGATCGTCGACTCGATGCGCCGCCGCGTCGTGGAGCTGTCGCAGGGCAAGGTCGTCCGCGACCAGTCCCGCGGCGTCTACGGCTACGGCGCCTGACCCCCCGAGGTTCCCGCCTTGCGCGCCCAGTTCGTCCTCAGCGAGATCTGGATCGGTCTCCGCCGCAACGCCACCATGACGGTGGCGCTGATCGTCGTCATGACGATCAGCCTGCTCTTCCTCGGCGGCAGCCTGCTCGTCGGCAAGCAGGTCGACCACATGAAGGGCTACTGGTACGACAAGGTCGAGGTGACCGTCTACCTGTGCGGCGAGACCTCGTCGGCCGGCAACTGCGGCGGCAAGGAGGTCACCAACGACCAGCGCCAGCAGATCGGCAAGGACCTCGCCGCCACCCCGCAGGTCGAGCGCGTCTTCTACGAGTCCAAGCAGCAGGCGTACGCGCGGTTCAAGGAGCAGTTCAAGGACAGCCCCGACCTCGTCGCCAACGTCACCCCCGACGCGCTGCCCGAGTCCTACCGGGTCAAGCTGCACGACCCGAAGCAGTTCGACGTGGTGGCGAGCGCCTTCCAGGACCGGCCGGGCGTCGACACGGTGCAGGACCTCAAGAAGCTGCTCGAGCCGGTGTTCAAGGTGCTCGACGGCGTCTCGTTCGGCGTGCTGCTCTTCTCCGGGATCATGCTGTTCGCGGCGATCCTGCTCATCGCGATCATGATCCGGGTCTCCACCTTCAGCCGCCGGCGCGAGATCGGGATCATGCGCCTGGTCGGCGCGAGCAACCTCTACATCCAGCTGCCGTTCCTGCTCGAGGGCGCGATCGCCGGGCTCGTCGGCGGCGTGCTGGCCAGCGGCTTCCTCGCGGTGAGCAAGTGGTTCATCGTCGACCAGCGGCTGCGCCAGTACATCAAGTTCACGACCTTCATCGGCTGGGGCGACGTGTTCGCGGTCATCCCCGTGATGGTGCTCACCGGCGTCCTCATCTCGCTGGTGGCGTCGTACCTCTCGCTGCTCCGCTACCTGCGCGTCTGACGACTTCTAGACTGGGGCGATGACCCCGAGCCGACGCGTCCTCCGCTGGGCCGTCTGGGGGGTCAGCGCCGTGGTGGTGCTGGGCAGCACCTTCACGCTGGGCGTCGTCGCGGGCGCCGGCAGCACGCCGGACGCCGAGCCGACGGCGCCGAGCCTGCTCGACCAGGCCGCCAGCGAGATCGCCGAGGACGGCCTGCACCCGGTCGACCGGTCCGTGCTGGACGCCGCCGCCATCAAGGCGATGCTGCAGGCGGCGGACGACCAGTGGGGCAGCTGGGGCGACGGCGCCTCGAGCCGCGGCAGCTACGCCGGGGTGGGCCTGTGGCTGCGTCGCAGCGGCAGCACGCTGCGCGTCGCGCAGGTCGCAGCCGGCGGCCCGGCGGAGAAGGCGGGCGTCCAGGTCGGCGACGAGGTCCGCAGCGTCGACGGTCGGTCCGCCGACGGGCTCAGCGCCGAGGACGCCGCCGCGGCGCTCCGCGGCCGTCCGGGTACGGCGGTCGTGCTGACCCTCGCGCAGGGCGGCTCGCTGCGCACCCTGAGCCTCACCCGCGCGGTGGTGGCCGCTCCCGAGGTGACCGCCACCCTCGTCAGCTCGCACGTGGGGCGGATCGTCGTACCGGTCTTCTCGCAGGGCGTCGGGCGGCAGGTGCGGGACGCCGCGCGCGAGCTGGTGAAGCAGCACGCCACCGGGCTGGTGCTCGACCTGCGCGGCGACCCGGGAGGGCTGCTCAGCGAGGCCGTCGAGACGGCCAGCGCCTTCCTCGACGGGGGCGCGGTCGTCACGTACTCGCGGCGCGACGAGGTCGCTCAGCGGCTCGACGCCGCAGGTCGGGGCGACACGACCACGCCGCTCGTCGTGCTCGTGGACGGGTCCACCGCCAGCGCGGCGGAGGTGGTCGCCGGGGCGCTGCAGGACCGGGGCCGGGCCGTCGTCGTCGGGTCCCGGACCTTCGGCAAGGGCACGGTGCAGGAGCCGCACCGGCTCGCCGACGGCAGCTCGCTCGCGCTCACGGTGGCGCGATACACGCTCCCCAGCGGCCGCTCGGTGGAGGGCGTCGGGATCGAGCCCGACATCCAGGTCTTCGACGCGGGTGCCGCGCTGAACCGCGCCGT
>DATJGA010000155.1:0-7324 GCA_035495395.1 Mycobacteriales bacterium
TCGATGACCCGGTCCCGCACCACCTCGCGGTAGTCCTGGCCGGCCACCTGCTCGACGACCTCGGCGAGGACCCAGTGCGCCGAGGTGGCGTGGTACTCGGTGCGCGAGCCCGGCGGCCAGTCGAGCCGCCACCGCGCCAACCGGGCCCGGCGGCCTTCCGAGGTCGCGCCCTCCTCGAGCCCCATCGGCGCGCGGGGGAAGCCGGCCGTGTGGGTGAGCAGGTGCTCGACGGTGACGGCGTCGAACCCGTCACGCGCGAGCTCGGGGACGAGCTCCGCCACCCGCGTCTCGGGGCGCAGCGCCTCCGGGAGGAAGAGCCAGACCGCCGCGGCGACCAGCGCCTTGGTCACCGAGAAGACCGTGAAGCGCGCGTCGTCAGGGGCGCCGAACGTCGCGCGCAGCACGACGTCGCCGTCGAGGGCGAGCGCCAGCTGGCACGCGGGCAGCCGTCCGGACGCCACCTCGTCGGCGCACAGCTCGAGGAGCCGAGCCGCCTTGCCCTGGTCGAGGTCCGCGCTCACCGGCGCATCTTGCCCTGTCCGCTCGCCGCACGGAACACTCCGCAGGTGGAGCGGATGCCCGGAGTCGACGCCGGCTTCCTCTACATGGAGACGCCCACCCTGCACATGCACACCATCAAGGTGGCGGTGCTGGACGTGTCCGACGTCCCGGCGTACCGGTTCGACCTGATCAAGGAGGTCCTGGTCGACCGGCTGCACCTGCTGCCGCCGTTCCGGCGCCGGGTGGTCGAGGTCCCGCTGATGCTCAACCACCCCGTCTGGGTGGAGGACCACGAGGTCGACGCCGACGCGCACGTGATGCGGCACGTGCTGCCACCGGGAGCCGGCATGGCCGAGCTCGAGGACCTCGTGGGCGAGGTGGCGAGCACGCCGCTGGACCGCAGCCGACCCCTGTGGGAGATGCACGTCGCCGAGGGGCTGCCCGGCGGGCGCGTCGCCGTGATCACGAAGATGCACCACGCGATGGCGGACGGCCTCGCGGCGAACGCGCTGCTGGCGAACATCACCGACGAGGGACCGGGGCTGGGTGCCGAGAAGCCGCTGGAGCCGACCCCCGAGCCGCGCGAGCTCGTCATCCGGGCGCTGATCGACGCGATCCGCCAGATCGCCCTGGTGCCAGGGCTGCTGCTGCGGACGATCCGCAGCCTGCACGCGGTGCTCCGGGTGCGGCGGGAGTCGCCGCACACCGTGCCGCGCCCGGTGCTCGACACGCCGCGCACGTCGTTCAACGGGGCCATCACGGCGCGCCGCAGCTTCGCCACCGCGACGCTGCCGCTCGACGAGATCAAGCGCGTCCGCAAGGCCGTGGACGGCGTCACCCTCAACGACGTCGTGCTCGCCGTCGTGGCCGGCGCCATGCGCTCGTGGCTCGACGCCCGCGGCGAGCGGCTCGACAAGCCGCTGACCGCCGGTGTCCCCGTCGGCACCGACGCGCTCACCGACGTGGTCAGGCTGTTCGGCAACCGGGTGTCGAACCTGTTCACCTGCCTGCACACCGACGTCGACGACCCGGTGGAGCGGCTGCAGGCGATCTCGCGCACGACCTCGCTGGCCAAGGACGTGCAGCGCACCCTCGGCGCCGACATGCTCGCCGACTGGTCGCAGTTCACCCCGCCCGCGCCGTTCCGCGCGTTCATGCGGGCCTACTCGCACCGGAACGCCGCCGACCGGCACCCCGCCCCGTTCAACCTCGTCGTGTCGAACGTGCCCGGGCCGAAGGAGCCGGTCAGCTTCGGCGGCGCGCGGATGACCGAGATGTTCAGCGTCGGCCCGATCCTCGAGGGCATCGCCCTCAACGTCACGGTCTGGTCCTACCTGGACCGCATGCACTTCTCGCTGCTGGCCTGCCCCGACAACCTCGCCGACGTCCGCGACGTGGCGACACGCCTGCAACGCGCTTTGGACGAACTGGTGGCGGGCACTCTGTAACGTGCGTCACAGTTACCTGGCTGCGCGGCAAGAGTCCAAGCAGGCACCTGGGGTGAGGCCCCGACCGAGGAGTGACCCGATGACCATGGTGTCGACCGTCGCCGGCGCAGGACTGCGCCGCGTGATCAGGGTCCCGAGCGTGGCGAGCGTCCCCGAGGGCCGGTACGTCGAGCTCCCCGGCCGCGGACGCACGTACGTCACCGACATCCCCGGACCGGCGCCGGACGCGCCCGTGGTGGTGCTGCTGCACGCGCTGACCACCACCGCGACGCTGTCCTGGTACCCGGTGATGGCCGACCTGGCCCAGCACTACCGCGTGGTCACCTTCGACCAGCGCTGGCACGGCCGCGGCATCCGCTCGCACCACTTCCGGCTCGCCGACTGCGCCGACGACGTGGCTGCCGTACTCGACGCGCTGGGCATCGAGAAGGTCCTTCCGGTGGGCTACTCCATGGGCGGCGCCATCGCCCAGCTGTTCTGGAAGCAGCACCCGCACCGCGTGTCCGGCCTGGTGCTCTGCTCCACGAGCCGCAACTTCCGCTGCGCGCGCCGCGAGCGGCTCTTCTTCCCGCTGCTGTCGGCGGCGATGCTCCCGCTCTCGCCGTACGCCCGGAGCCGTGTCGAGCGGTACGCCGCCACGGTCCCTGAGCTGCCCTCGTTCGACTGCACGGACAACAGCTGGGGGCGTCTGGAGTTCCGCAGCACCAGCGCCTGGTCGATGCCCGCGGTGCTCGCCGAGCTGGGTCGCTTCAACTCCGCCCCGTGGGTGGCGGACATCGACGTGCCCACGTCCGTCGTCGTCACCGAGAAGGACCGCGCGATCCCCGCGCGCCGCCAGCTGCGGCTCGCCGAGTGCATCCCCGGCGCGCAGGTGCACACGCTCGACGGCGGCCACGTCTCGCTCGTGCTGGGGGCGGACCGCTTCCGCACGGTGCTGCTCGAGGCGCTCGGCTCGGTGGTCGCGCGGTCGCACGTCACCCGCGTTCCCCGTGCCCGCGGCGCGCAGGGCTAGCCGCCACGCACTCCGCTGAGCCCGTGCAGGTCCGAGCTGCGGAGGGCGCAGACGTCCCTGAGCTGCTCGACCTCGTGCACGCGGCGTACCGGGGGCACGGCGGCTGGACCACCGAGGCCGACCTCATCGACGGCGGCCGCACCGACGCCGACGAGCTGCGCGCGCTGCTGCCGCACCTGCTCGTCGTCGAGCAGGACGGCGCGCTGGTCGGCTGCTGCTCCCTCGTCCCGGAGGAGGAGCGCGCGAGCTTCGGGCTGTTCGCGGTGCGCCCGGCGCAGCAGGGCGCGGGCGTCGGGTCGGCGCTGCTTCGCGCCGCCGAGGAGCGCGCCCGCGAGCTCGGGCTGCACGAGGTCGAGATGACCGTCGTGTCGGTGCGCACCGAGCTGCTGGCGTACTACGCCCGCCGCGGCTACCTGCCCACCGGCGAGACCCGCCCCTTCCCGTATGGCGTGGAGCGCAACGGCCGGCCCCGTCGCGACGACCTCGCCTTCGCCGTGCTCGTGAAGGAGCTCTCGTGACGCACCGTCACGAGGCGGAGGTCACAGCAGATCCACAGCCCCCGATCTCGTTCGGAAGGCGCGTCCGCGGGTAGTCTCGGAGAGCCCCCAACCCCCCTTTTCCCCGCTGACGGACGGATGCGGATTCGTCCTCCGACCTTCTGGACACACGAGGTCATAGCGGGCCCCTCGCCCTCAAGCCCAGCTGCTTCGGCGTCGACAACGGTGGTCAGCCCCCACCGGAAGGATCCCCGTGCTCGCTCGTACCCGTGGCCTCCTCGAGAACCGCTGGGTCCGCGTCGCCGCCGTCCTCCTGGCACTCGTCGTGCCGGCGCTGACGCTGCCGTCGCTGCCGCACGTGACCATCTGGCCGCTGCTCGTCGGCCTCGCCCCCTGGATGGTCGGCAAGTACGTGCTGTGCCCCCTGCGCTGGCACGCGATCTCCGAGAGCGGCCAGACCCGCCGCTGGCACCTGCGCGCGTACGCCGAGTCCGAGCTCTTCGGCCTGCTCACCCCCGGTCACGTGGGCGCTGACGCCTGGCGCACCAAGCGCCTGTCGGGCGTGGGCATGCACGTCCCCACCGCGGTCGCCGAGGTCGGCATGGACCGCCTCATCGGCGCGATCGGCCTGGCCCTGTTCGTCGGCGTCGCCGGGTCGGCGATGCCCACCCGCATCCTCGTGGTCGCCCTCGGCATCGCGGTCGCCGCGATCGTCGCGGGCCTGGCCATCCGGCACTACCGCCCCGACCTGGTGCCGCGCCGCGAGCTGCCCAAGCCGTCCCGCGTGGCCCGCGGCGTGCTGCTCTCGCTCGGCTACCAGCTCACCATCGGCGCGCTGCTGTTCGGCACCGTCGCCGCCACCGGTCACACCCTGTCGCCGCTCGCCCTGCTCGGCGCCTTCGGCGCCAGCCAGGTCGCCGGCGTCGTCCCCGGCCCCAACGGGGCCAGCCCGCGCGACGGCGCCCTCGTCATGGCACTCATGGGCCTGGGCGTCCCGTGGCAGGCCGCGCTCGGCGCGGTGACGCTCATGACGAGCGTCGCCTGGGTCCCGGCGCTCCTGCTCGGCGGGGTGAGCCTGCTGGTCGCGCGCCGGGCCAGAGGCGGAGTGCCCGCGCTCGCGTAGTCCGTAAGGGCTTTGCGATCTCCGCCGGACGAGGCACCCTTGGAGCGGTAACGCTCGCGCCAGGGGGTGTGAGATGGCGGCGCACGTACCGAGGCAGGCCTACTGGGTGCTGCGTCAGGTCGGGGCGGTGCTGCTCGGCGTCTTCGTCTACTTCCGCGTCCGCGGGCTCACCGAGGCCAAGCCGGCGATCGCGGTCGACCACGCCAAGGACATCCTGGCGTTCGAGCACCGGTTCGGGCTCGACCAGGAGCACCGGGCGCAGTCGCTGACCCAGGGCAACTGGGACGCGCTCGTCGACGCGGCGAACTGGGTCTACATCTGGGGCCACTGGCCGGTGATCACGGTCGTGCTGGTGTGGCTGGCGCTGCGGCACCGCGTCCTGTTCCTGCGGCTGCGCAACGCCATGTTCGTCTCCGGCGCGATCGGGCTGGTGGTCTTCGCGACCTACCCGGTCGCCCCGCCCCGGCTGACGTCGCTCGGCTTCGTCGACACCGTCACCGAGCGCTCCGAGGCGTACCGCTACCTGCAGCCCCCGGGCTTCGTGAACCAGTACGCCGCGATGCCGAGCCTGCACGTCGGCTGGGACCTGATCGTCGGGATCGCGGTCGCCACCGCCGCGGGCAGCGTGCTGCTGCGGACGATCGGCTGCCTCATGCCCGTGCTCATGGGGGCTGCGGTGGTCCTCACCGCCAACCACTACGTCATCGACGGGATCGCCGGCGCGGCGCTGTCCCTCTTCGGGCTCGCCGTCGCGGTCTGGTACGAGCGGTCGGGACCGCGCCGGGCCGTCGAGCACCTCATCCACCTGCCGCACCCCCGCGACGCGGCGCACGACGACGCGGACGTCCCGGACCGGGTCGCGACCTGATGCTCGCCGTCGCGCACCGCGCGGGCAACGACCTCGCCGTGCTGCAGGAGGCCGCCGAGCTGGGCGCGGACGTCATCGAGGCCGACGTCCACCTGCACCGGAACCGGCTCGAGGTGCGGCACGAGAAGTCGCTGGGCCCGCTGCCCTGGCTCTGGGACAAGTGGGAGCTCTACCCCGCGTCCCAGGAGCGCCTGATGCTCGACCACCTCCTGGACGCGCTGCCGCTCGGCCAGACCGTGATGCTCGACCTCAAGGGCGTGGGGCAGGTCGGGCCGCGCACCCTCGGGCACCTCCAGGAGCGCTCCGTCGAGCACCCGCTCCTCGTCTGCGCGCGCTGGTGGCCGTCCGCGCTGGCCTTCCGCGACGCCCCCTGGGCCCGCGTGCTGCTGTCCGCGCGCGGCCGGACCGAGATCGCCCGGCTCCGGCGGCACCTGCGCACCAGCCCCCCGCCGTACGGCGTGAGCCTGCACCTGTCGATGCTCACGCCCGCGCTGGTGGACGAGATCCAGGCCCGCGGGACGCTCGTGCTCAGCTGGCCCGTCGACGACACCGCCGCGCTCACCCGCGCCCAGGCGCTCGGCATCGACGGCGCCATCACCAAGGACCTGGAGATCGTCCGCGCCCTCGCGACGCACCGGTAGGAGCGCCCGGATCGCGGCATGGAAGGCTGTGCCGCGACACCAGGCCGAGACAGGAGCGTGCGGGTTGCCGGAGCAGGAGACGGTCGTCGGGGTCGTGCGCGAGCGCGCCCCGGGCGAGCGACGCGTGGCGCTCACCCCTGACGGGGTGAGCCGGCTGAGCGCCCTCGGGGCGCGCGTGGTCGTCGAGAAGGGCGCCGGCGAGGAGGCGCTGTTCCCCGACGCGGCGTACAAGGAAGCGGGCGCCGAGCTCGTCACGAGCGCCGCGCTGCGCAAGCAGGCCACCCTCACCCTGTACGTCGGGCGGCCGGCCGTGAAGGACGTCGCGGGCCTCGCGCCGGGCCACGTCGTGGTCGGGCTGCTCGACCCGCTCAACCAGGGCGACCTGGTCCGCGCGCTGGCCGACGCGAAGGTGACGGCACTCAGCCTCGACCACCTGCCGCGCACGCTCAGCCGGGCCCAGGCCATGGACGTGCTCAGCTCCCAGGCCAACGTCGCCGGCTACGAGGCCGTGCTCGTCGCCGCCTCGGCGTACGACGGGTTCTTCCCGATGCTCACCACCGCCGCCGGCACCACGCGACCGGCCGCGGTGCTCGTCATCGGGGCCGGCGTCGCCGGCCTGCAGGCGCTGTCGACGGCGCGCCGGCTCGGCGCGGTCGTGTCCGGCTCGGACGTCCGCGAGGCGGCCAAGGGCGACGTGCTCTCCACCGGCGCGAGCTTCGTCGACCTCGGCGGCGTCGCCGCGGGTGGCGCCGGCGGGTACGCCCGCGACCTCACCGACGAGGAGAAGAAGGCCCAGCAGGCGGCGGTCGCCGCGGCAATCGGCAAGTTCGACGTCGTCATCACCACCGCGCAGGTGCCCGGGCGCCGCCCGCCGCTGCTCGTGGACGAGGCGGCGCTGGCCGCGCTCAAGCCCGGCTCGGTCGTCGTCGACCTCGCCGCCAGCGCTCTGGGCGGCAACGTCGCCGGCTCCGAGCCCGACGCGACGGTCACGACGAAGAACGGCGTCACCGTCATCGGGGCGGGCACGCTGCCCTCCCGTGCCGCCCGCGCCTCCTCGACCGCTTTCTCGCGCAACGTCTCGGCGCTGCTCGCCACGCTGCTGCCGGAGGGCCGGCTCACCCTGGACCGCGACGACGAGGTCGTCGCCGGTCTGCTCATCACCCACGAGGGAGAGGTCGTGAACGCCACCGTCCTGGAGCGCCTCGGGACCGCGCCGAAGGGCGCGCCGAAGAAG
>DATJGA010000156.1:0-8154 GCA_035495395.1 Mycobacteriales bacterium
GCCGCTCATCCAGCTGACCAACCCCGACATCGTCGACTACGACCTCCCCGTCGAGGGGGTCTTCCACAACTGCTGCATCGTGAGCATCGACAAGCGGTTCCCCAAGCACGCGCAGAAGGTGATGAGCGCGATCTGGGGCGCGGGACTGCTCTCCCTGTCGAAGCTGGTCGTCGTGGTGGACGCCGACTGCGACGTGCACGACTACTCCGAGGTCGCGTGGCGCGCGTTCGGCAACGTCGACTACGCCCACGACCTGCTGCTCACCAGCGGCCCCGTCGACCACCTCGACCACTCGGCGTACAGCCAGTTCTGGGGCGGCAAGCTGGGCATCGACGCGACCCGCAAGCTGCCCACCGAGGGGTACGCGCGGGACTGGCCGGAGATGCTCGTGCAGGACCCCTCCGTGGTCGAGCGGGTGACCCAGCGGTGGAAGGAGTACGGCCTGTGAGCGAGCTGCTCGGGGGTGGTCTGATGCCACGGCGCGGGCTCGGGGAGCGGGACATGCTGCTCGCCTACCTGGAGCGGCAGCGCGAGCTCGTGTTCTGGAAGTGCGAGGGCCTCGCCGAGGAGCTCGCCCGTTCCGTGGCGACCCCGAGCGGCATGACGGTCTCCGGCGTCGTGCAGCACCTCGAGAACGTCGAGCGGTCCTGGTGGCGGCAGCACTTCGCCGGCCAGGAGGGGCTCTCCTTCGACTGGACCGACGACCGCGGTGACGCGGGCATGACCGTGCCCGAGGGCGTGACGCTCGTGCAGCTGCTGGCGCGCTACCGCGCCGAGATCGCCCTGTGCGACGAGGTGATCGCCGCGCACGACCTGGACGACGTCAGTGCCACCCGCAACCACAGCCTGCGCTGGATCCTGCTGCACCTGATCGAGGAGATCGGCCGGCACCTCGGGCACCTCGACGTGCTGCGCGAGCAGGCCGACGGCGTCGTCGGCGAGGAGCCCGAGGGCGCGCCGCCCCCTGGGGTCGACGAGGCATGACCACCGCGGAGAAGCCCAACGCGGTCAAGGCCTTCCTGCGGCTGGTGATGATCGAGCACTCGGTCTTCGCGCTGCCCTTCGCCTACCTCGCCGCCCTCACCGCCATGCGCCTGCACACCTTCTGCGGGATGTACAGCTACGGCTGGGGTGACCGCTCCTTCGGCTGGTTCTCCTACAACCACGGCTTCCCGACCGAGCGCGACGGGCTCGGCGGCTGCGGCGTCGCTGACTGGCTGGACTGGAAGCGGCTGCTGCTGCTGACGCTGGCGATGGTCGCGGCGCGCACCTTCGCGATGGCGGCCAACCGCGTCATCGACCGGGAGGTCGACGCCCGCAACCCGCGTACGGCGAACCGCGAGCTCGTCGTCGGGACCGTCTCCGTCGCCACTGCCCGGACCGGCGCGGTCGTCGCCCTGGCCGTCTTCCTGGCCGTGGCCGCCGCCCTCGGTCCGCTGCCGCTCCTGCTCGCCCCGCTGGCCGTCGTACCGCTGGTGGTCTACCCCTACGCGAAGCGCTTCACGGACTACCCGCACGCCGTGCTCGCCCTCGCGCAGGCGGTCGCGCCCATCGGCGCGTGGATCGCGGTCACCGGCCACTGGTCCTGGTCCGCGGTGATCCTGGGTGTCGGCGTCGGCCTGTGGATCGGGGGCTTCGACCTCGTCTACGCCTGCCAGGACACCGAGTCCGACCGCGAGCAGGGCGTCGGCTCCTTCCCCGCGCGGTGGGGCAACGCGGCCGCCCTCACCACCGCGCGCGTCGTGCACGCCGTGGTCTTCGGCCTGTTCGCCTGGTTCGGCGCGCGCGAGGGCTTCGGCGCGATCTGGTACGGCGGGCTGGTGCTCACCGCGGTCGCCTTCGTCTACCAGCACGCGATCGTCAGCCCGACCGACCTGAGCCGGGTGAACCGCAGCTTCTTCACGAGCAACGGCTTCGTGGGCCTCGCCCTCGGCGCCGCCGGTGTGCTCGACCTGGTGCTCCGGTGACGCACGCCCCGCACATGGCGGTCCCGTCGCGGCCGCACGCGCGGACCCCGTGGGTGGTGGGGGTGTCAGGGGCCAGCGGCACGCCGTACGCGAAGGCCGTCCTGCTCGGGCTGCTGCACGCGGGGCACCCCGTCGACCTGGTGGTGAGCCGGGCGGCGCGGCTGACCCTGCTCGACGAGACCGGGCTCGCCTGGCACGACGACGCCGCGTCGCTGCAGGAGTGGGCGGGGGCCGAGGGCGACGTGCGGTTCTGGGGCCCGGGCGACCTCGCCGCCGGGCCGTCGAGCGGGAGCTACCCGACGCGCGGCATGGTCGTCGTCCCGGCGAGCACGGCCGCGGTCGCCGGGATCGCCCTGGGGCTGAGCAAGGACCTGCTGCAGCGGGCGGCGAGCGTGACGCTCAAGGAGCGCCGGCCGCTGGTGGTCGTGCCGCGCGAGACGCCGCTGGACCGGCCGACGCTGGTGCACCTGCTCGCGCTGCACGACGCGGGTGCGGTGGTGCTGCCGGCGAGCCCCGGGTTCTACGCCGGGGCCGACTCGGTGCAGCGCCTGGTCGACTTCGTGGCAGGGAAGGTGCTGGACGCGCTGCGGGTCGAGCACGACCTGCTCACGCGGTGGACGGGTGAGCTGGGCGGCGGTCAGGCCTGACGCGGAGGAGCCTCGCCGCGCAGCAGGGCACGGACCTCGGACTCGCGGAAGCGGCGGTGACCGCCCGGGGTGCGGATGCTGTTGATGCGCCCGGCCGAGGCCCAGCGGGTGACGGTCTTCGGGTCGACCCGGAACAGCGAGGCGACCTCACCCGGGGTCAGCAGCCGGTCGCGCTGCGGTCGGGCATGCGTCTCGTCAACCATCGGATTCGTCCTCCCCCTGCGCGCCTTGGGCTGGACCGGCACGTGTGCCCGGTCAACGACGCGTTGGGACGATGGTGACGCGGTGTCGGGTTTTCCGCAGCAGAACAGGAGCGGTTGTCCGATTTACGCGGTTTGGTGCCGGGTCAGCGGCCGAGCCGGCGCACGAGCGCGCGGAGCGGGTGCACCGCGGCCTGGCGGGCCAGCGCGTCGCGACGGGCCTCCGCGCGCAGCTGCTGGGCGTGGTAGCTGCCGGCGAGGGACTGGTCGAGGGCGAACATGGGGCTCATCTCCTGATGATTCGTAGTGCTGACACTCTCTTTAACTCCGAAACCCAGGCTACTCTTCCCTTCTGCCTAAGGAAACCCGAGGAGACGTGACGTGGACGACATCGACCGCCAGCTCGTGACGACGCTCATGGCGGACGCCCGCACCTCGTTCGCGGACCTCGCCCGGCAGGTGGGGCTGTCCGCCCCGAGCGTCCAGGAGCGGGTGCGCAAGCTCGAGCGCGAGGGCGTCCTGCGCGGCAGCACGGTCGACGTCGACCCGCAGGCGCTGGGGCTCGGGGTGGCGGCGCTCGTCGGGCTGCAGCAGCGCGAGGGCGTGGACTCCGACGACGTCGCAGCCGGCCTGCGCGCCGTACCCGAGATCGAGGACTGCTGGTTCGTGGCCGGTGACGAGGCCTTCGTGGCCAAGGTCCGGGTGGCCGACCTGGACCACCTCGACCGGACGCTGCGGGTGCTGCGCCACGTCCCCGGCATCGCGCGCACGCGCACGACCGTGGTGCTCTCGACGGTCTTCGAGGGGCGGCGCCGCGTCCCGGCGGAGTGAGTCCGGTTCGTCGTGACTGCGACCGGAGCAGCCCAGATGCATCCGGACTAGTGGTAAATGGCTCGCATGTGTCATGACGCCGTCACGCACCGTTCTCGACACTCCGTGGCAACCTGACCTAGTTGCACCTGGAGCGCTCCGTGACCCGTCGTCCTCTCCTGGCCCTCACGGCCGCGACCGCAGCACTGGCGCTCTGCGCCGCTCCTGGCACCGCGGCCGCCGCCTCGACCGCAGCCGGCCGGGGCACCTCCTCGCTGTCGGTCCTGAGCCTGTCCGTCGCCGGCCACACGCTGAGCCTCGCGGACCTGAGCCTGGTGAGCGACACCATCGCCTCGCCCCGCGTCTCGTCCGTCTCGCTCACCCCGGTGACCGTGGACGGGACGGCGTACGGCAAGCAGAGCATCAACCAGTCGAGCTCGCCGGCGACCGTCGGTGCGGTGAGCGCGCCCGGGGCATTGGCCCCGGTCGCGACGCTGACCAGCCCGTCGGTCTCGCTCTCGGCGACGAGCGCTCCGTCCAACCACGCCGGCACCAGCTCGCTCGGCAGCGTCAAGGTCCTCGGGCTGCCGGTGCAGCTCGCCGGCGCGCTCGACATCGCCTCCGCCGTCAGCAGCACCACCGGTGCCTCCGGCCAGAAGACGGTGGAGATCACCAACCTGGCCCTGCCGAGCATCGCCGACGTGCTCGCCGCGCTCGGCCTCGACCTGTCGAAGCTGCCGGTCGGGTCGCTCGACGACCTCGCCAACGCCCTCGAGCTCGTCACCGGCGCCATCGCCACGGCGGAGACCACCGTCGACAGCGCGCAGGCCGCCGTCGACGCCGCGACGACCGACCTGGCGACCAAGACCGCCGCGCTCACCGCGGCGCAGGCGTCGCTCACCAGCGCGACGTCGGCGCTGCAGACCATCCTCGACGGCGTCGCGGCCAGCGTGAACCCGTTGATCGTCGCGGTCGTCACCGCCGCCCCGAGCATCGTGACGGTCGCCGGCTACGACACGCTCGCGCAGGCCTCCGACCCGCTCGTCACGACCCTGAACGGCCTGGTCGCCGGGCTGGGCACGGCCTACACGACCTTCACCTCGGCTCGCACCGCGGTCGCCGCGGCTCAGGCGCTCGTCGACACGGCCCAGGCGACGCTCACGTCGCTGACGGCGACGCTCACCACGGTGCTGCACAACCTGTTCACGCTCCTGCAGGCGCGGCTCGACGCGACGCCGCTCGTCAGCCTCGACGAGCTCAAGGTCAGCACCCGCGCGGCGGCCAGCAGCGCGAGCAAGGGCGGCCAGCACGCCGAGGTCGTCGGCGGCACGGTGAAGGGCCTGCGCGTCCTCGGCGTCGACGTCATCGCCTCCGCCCTCGGCAGCAGCACCCTCGACCTGGAGGGCGTCACCTCGTCCACGCTGGCGCAGGTCAACGGCCTCATCGGCCAGGTGACCGGCACCCTCTCCACCGTGCTGTCGAACGTGCCGGGCTTCCCGGTGCTGGACGTCCCGAAGCCGGTCATCGGGCTGCTCACCAAGAGCACCTCGACCTCGATCAGCGGCGGCTTCGGCCGGGCGTCCACCACGGTCCGCGGCCTGTCGATCACGGTCCCCGGGATCACCCTGCCGACCTCGCTGGCACTGCCCGGTGCGGCGAACCTGCCCGCCTTCGACAGCGTCACGCAGGTCGCGGGCCGGCTCACCAGCGCGCCGCTCTCGCTCGCCGTGCTGACCCTGCACGACCAGGCTGCGTTCCGCCCGGCCGTGGCGGGCACCCCGTCCGCGGGTGGCCCGGGCAGCGGCGGGCTCCCGCCGACGGGTCTGCCCACCGGTGTCGCGGCCCTGTCCCTGATGCTCATCGGGTGCGCCCTGGTGGTCCGGCGCCGGCTGGTCCCGGTCGCCTGACCCACGCCGTACGACGGTGCGCCGGTCCGCCCCCGCAGGGGCGGGCCGGCGCTCTCTTAGGCTGAGGGCATGGACGCAGGGCTGAAGCAGGAGCTCGAGGACAAGGTCCTCGGCGGCGAGCGGTTGACGCGCGAGGACGGGGAGGCCCTCTACGCGAGCGACGAGCTGGCCTGGCTCGGCGAGCTCGCGCACCACGTGCGGACGCAGAAGAACGGCGACACGGTGCTGTTCAACGTCAACCGCCACCTCAACCTCACGAACGTCTGCACCGCCAGCTGCGCCTACTGCTCGTTCCAGCGCAAGCCGGGGGAGAAGGACGCGTACACGATGCGCGTCGAGGAGGCGGTGCGGCTGGCGAAGGCGATGGAGCCGGCCGGCATCACCGAGCTGCACATCGTCAACGGCCTGCACCCGACGCTGCCCTGGAAGTACTACCCGCGCGTGCTGCGCGAGCTGAAGGCGGCGCTGCCGCAGGTGGCGCTCAAGGCCTTCACCGCGACCGAGATCCACTTCTTCGAGGAGATCAGCGGGCTGCCGGCCGAGGAGGTCCTCGACGAGCTCATCGACGCCGGCCTGGAGTCGCTGACGGGCGGTGGCGCGGAGATCTTCGACTGGGAGGTCCGGCAGCACATCGTCGACCACAAGACCCACTGGGAGGACTGGTCGCGCATCCACCGGATCGCGCACGGCAAGGGCCTGAAGACCCCCTGCACGATGCTCTACGGCCACATCGAGGAGCACCGGCACCGCGTCGACCACGTGCTGCGGCTGCGCGAGCTGCAGGACGAGACCGGCGGCTTCGTCGTCTTCATCCCGCTGCGCTACCAGCACGACGGGTCCGGTGACAGCAGTCGCAACCGGCTCATGGACCGCACCACGATGGCCTCCGGTGCGGAGGCGCTGCGCACCTTCGCGGTCAGCCGGCTGCTGTTCGACAACATCGACCACGTCAAGAACTTCTGGGTGATGCACGGCCTGTCGACGGCCCAGCTCAGCCTGAGCTTCGGCGCCGACGACCTGGACGGCTCGGTCGTCGAGTACAAGATCACGCACGACGCCGACCACTTCGGCACGCCCGACACGATGACCCGCGAGGACCTGCTCGACATCATCCGCGACGCCGGGTTCACCCCCGCCGAGCGCAACACCCGCTACGACATCGTCAAGGAGTACGACGGGCCGGTCAGCCTCGCGGACCGCCGCCGCGAGCCGCAGCCGATGAAGGCGTGGGCGTGATGGGTCGCGCCGCCCTCACCTACGCCCTCGCGCGGTTCGGCCTGTTCCTGCTGGTCGCCGTGATCCTCTGGGGCGGGGCCGGGCTGCTCGGCGCCGACGTCAACGGCCTGCCGCTGCTGCTCGGCGCGGCCCTGGTGTCCTCGGTCCTCGGCTACGTCCTGTTCTCCCGTCAGCGCCAGGCGCTCGCCGAGGCGCTGGACGCGCAGCGACGCGCGCGGGCCGAGCAGGTCGCGGCGCGCGAGGCACGGCTCGAGAGCGAGTCGTAGCGGTCGAGCGCGTCGTCGTCTGGTCGGCCGCCCCGGGCACCGGTAGGCCCGCGCGGCTGTGGGACTGCGCCGCGGTGCACAAGGTGCTGCACGGCGGCCGTCGCGACGACCCGCTCGCGGTGTGGGCCGCCGCGCACGACCTGCCGGCCCCGCTGCGCCCCCGTGACGACCTGACGCTGCTCGACGCCGCCCTCGAACCGGTCGAGCCGTACGCCGGACCCGTGCGCCCGGACGGCTCGCTGCACCCGGAGGCGCCACGGCTCGTGCCCCGCGAGAGCTGGGCCGGGCTGGCGCAGGAGGTGGCGCAGCGGCAGGAGGCGCAGCTGCGCGCCCTGGCCGACCCGCGCCCCGACCCGGTCGGCCCGCCGCTGCCCCTGGTGACGGCGTGGTCGGAGTCGGCTGCCGCGCAGCTGTGCGTCGAGCTGGCGGAGGACGGGCTGCCCTTCGACCGGGCGGAGGCCGAGCGGATCCTGCGCAGCTCCGTCGGTGACGGGGACCGGGCGACCCGGGACGCGCCGGTGCTGGCGCTGGTGCCCGACGACCGCCCCGACCTCCGCAACCCGGCCGACGTGAAGGAGCTGCTCGCCCGGCACGGGATCGACGTACCGGACACGCGGTCGTGGCGGCTGGAGCCGCACCGCGCGCACCCGCTCGTGGGCGCGCTCCTCACCTGGCGCAAGGCGGAGCGGCTGGCCACGACGTACGGGTACGGCTGGCTCGACGAGCACCTCGGGGCGGACGGCCGGCTGCGCGGGCAGTGGAGCGCCGCCGACGGCGGTGCGGGCCGGATGACGGCGAGCGCCGGCCTGCACAACCTGCCGGCGGAGCTCCGGCCGGCGGTCGTGGCGGAGCCGGGCCAGGTGCTCGTCCGCGCCGACCTGGGCCAGGTCGAGCCGCGGGTGCTGGCCGCGGTGTCCGGCGACCGCGGACTCGCCGCGGCGGCGGCGGCCGACGACATGTACACCCCCGTCGCCCAGCAGCTCGGGTGCGACCGGCCCACCGCCAAGGTCGCCGTGCTGGCGGCGATGTACGGGCAGACCACCGGTACGGCGGGCAAGGCGCTCGCGCAGATGGAGTCGGCCTACCCGGTGGCGCTGTCCTACCTGCGCGCGGCGGAGGAG
>DATJGA010000157.1:0-2104 GCA_035495395.1 Mycobacteriales bacterium
GTTGGCCAGGGCGAGCGCCGGGTCGCCGGTGCCCCAGAGGGCCTGGGTCACCTCGACCACGCGCTCCACCGCGGCGGCGAGGGCGGTGGCGTACCCGTCGTGCTCCTTGCGGGCCCGCTCGACGGTCTCGCCGACGGTGGCCGCGAGCAGCGCCAGCCCGGCGCCGCCCTGCATGGTCACCTTGCGCCCGAGCAGGTCGAGCGCCTGGATCCCGTGCGTCCCCTCGTGGATGGGGTTGAGCCGGTTGTCGCGGTAGAGCTGCTCGACGGCGTACTCGCGGGTGTAGCCGTAGCCGCCGTGCACCTGGATCGCCAGGTCGTTCGCCACCAGGCACCACTGCGACGGCCACGACTTCGCGATCGGCGTGAGCACGTCGAGCAGCAGGTGCGCCCGCTCGGGGTCGGTGCCGGTGCGCTCGTCGTCGACGAGCCGCCCGCAGTAGAGGTTCAGGGCCAGCGCCCCCTCGACGTAGGACTTCGAGGCGAGCAGCATCCGCCGTACGTCGGGGTGCTGGACCAGCGGGACCATCGGCGTCGTCGGGTCCTTGCCGGCGAGCGGCCTGCCCTGCGGGCGGGTCCGCGCGTAGTCGAGGGCGTGCAGGTAGCCGCTGTAGCCGAGGGCGGTCGCGCCCAGGCCGACCCCGATGCGGGCCTCGTTCATCATGTGGAACATGGCGGCGAGGCCCTCGTTCTCGTTGCCCACGAGCCAGCCGGTGGCGCCGCCGTGCTCGCCGAAGTTGAGCAGCGCGTTGACCGTGCCGCGGTAGCCCATCTTGTGGTTGAGGCCGGCGAGGACCACGTCGTTGCGCGTGCCGTCGGGCAGCACCTTGGGCACGAGGAACAGCGAGATCCCCTTGGCGCCGGGCGGGGAGCCGGGGACGCGGGCCAGCACGAGGTGCACGATGTTCTCGGTCAGCTCGTGGTCGCCGCCGCTGATCCACATCTTGTTGCCGGTGACCTTGTAGGAGCCGTCCGGCTGCGGCTCGGCGCGGGTCGTGATGTCGGCCAGCGACGAGCCGGCCTGCGGCTCGGACAGGCACATCGTGCCGAAGCACCGGCCCTCCAGCATCGGGCCGACGTAGGTCTCGACCTGCTCGGGCGTCCCGTGCGCGAGCAGCAGGTTCGCGTTGGCCACGGTCAGCAGCGCGTACCCCGAGGTGCCGACGTTCGCGGCGTGGAACCAGGCGATGGCGGCCTGCGCGACGGTGGCGGGCAGCTGCATGCCGCCGACCTCCTCGGGCATGCCGGCGCCCAGGAAGCCCGCGTCGGCGAACGCGCGGAGCGCCTTGCCGACCTCCTCGTGCAGGTGCACCCGGGTGCCGTCGAAGGTCGGCTCCTCGGTGTCGTTGCGCCGGTTGTGCGGGGCGAAGTCGCGGGTGGCGACCTGCTCGGCGAGGTCGAGCACGGCGTCGAAGGTGGCGCGGTCGTGGGCGGCGTAGCGCGGTCGCTCGGTCAGCGCGGTGACGTCCAGCCACTCGTGCAGCAGGAAGTCCAGGTCGCGGCGGGACAGCAGCAGGGAGCCCATGCGCCGCAGACTAGAACGCAGTTCGGTCCTACGGCGCGCGCAGCGGGTCCCCGAGCGGTGCGACGTCCTCCTGCAGGGTCACCGTCGGCCCGGCGAGCGTGAGGGTGAGCGGCGCGCCGGCGCGCACCCAGCGCTGGACGCGCCGGTGCATGGCGCGACGACGCCGGCCGTCGGGGACGCTGTAGCGGACGCTCGCGCACAGCGCCGGCGTGCCGCCGTACAGGTCGACGTGCAGCTCCTGGCCGACGACGTCGGCGCCGAGCGCCACCACCCCGTGCACGACCTCGCTCGCCTCAGCAGGCACTGGAAACCCCCCGGATCCGGTCCCACCACGGTAGGGGCGGGGTCGGATCCGAGGGGTGCAGTCCGTCAAGCCGGCGGCGCGGGTAAGGCGAGTGCAGCCACTGGGACAGGTTTCAACGGGCGTCTCAGCGGACGGCGTGCCGTCCTGAGTAGTCCGCGCGCGCGACGTCGACGTCGGCGTCACCGTCGACCACCGCGGGTCCGGTGGCGATGACCGCGTCCGCCCGGCGGTGGTACGCGGCACCGAGCATGCCGCCCAGACCGGCCGCCACGAGCA
>DATJGA010000158.1:0-2792 GCA_035495395.1 Mycobacteriales bacterium
CCAGTCGCAGAGCCGCGTCGGGTTCGGCCGGAAGTCCTTGGCCTGCAGGGAGCGCTCGATGGCGTCCCAGAGCGCGAGCAGCTTGCGCTCGGTGGCCAGCAGGTCGGCCTCGTCGGGGGAGTAGGTCAGCACCTGCCGGTCACCCAGGTACATGAGCTGCAGCCGAGCCGGGATGACCCCGCGGGTGCGCCAGATGACGAGCGCGTAGAACTTCATCTGGAACAGCGCCTTGCCCTCGAACGCCTCGCCGGGCGCCTTCCCCGTCTTGTAGTCGACCACCCGGATCTCGCCCGTGGGGGCCTGGTCGAGCCGGTCGACGATCCCGCGCAGCTGCAGCCCGCCGGGCAGCACGTGCGTGACGTAGGACTCGCGCTCGACCGGGTCGAACCGCCGCGGGTCCTCCAGGGAGAAGTAGCCGTCGAGCAGACCCCGGGCACTGGTCAGCCACTCGGCGAGCGCGTCGGCGTCCGCGAACAGCGTCCCGACCTCGGGCTCGGCCTCCAGCAGCCGCTCCCACTCGGGCGACAGCAGGGCGGCGGCCGCCTCGGGCGTGCGGTCGGCGGCGGGCAGGTCGTACAGCCGCTCGAGGACGGCGTGCACCAGCGTGCCGCGCGTGGCCGCCGACGAGGGCGCCTGGGGGAGCCGGTCGATCGTCCGGTACCGGAACAGCAGCGGGCACGTCATGAAGTCCCCGGCGCGGGAGGGGGACAGCGACCCGATCACGGGGAGCGGCAGGTCGACGGCTGCGGTCATGCCCATGACGGTACGAGCCCGCACCGACAGCGGCCCGCCGTACACGCCGGGAGGGGCACCTAGGGTGTGGACGGTGAGCGAGACCCCCCGACGGCCCGGCGTGCAGATCGCCCGGGTGCTGGGGGTGCCGGTGCGCCTCATGCCCTCCTGGTTCCTCTTCGCGGCGTACCTCGTGATCACCGGGCAGCAGGTGCTGCGCAGCCGGGTGTCGCCCGGCGAGGCGTACGTGCTGGCCGCCGCGTTCGTGCTGCTGCTCCTGCTGAGCGTGGTGCTGCACGAGGTCGGCCACCTCGCGGTCGCCCGCGCGTTCGGGCTGCCCGTCCGCAGCATCACCGTCACCCTGCTCGCCGGGTTCACCGAGATCACCGAGCCGCCGCAGACGCCCGCCCGCGAGTACGCCGTCGCGGTCTGCGGCCCGATGGTGTCGCTGCTGCTCTCCGGGGTGGCGGTCGCCGGCGCGGCGGCGCTCCCGGACGACTCCGTCGCCCAGCTGCTGCTCTTCGGCGCCGCCGCGACCAACGGGACGATCGGCGTCCTCAACCTGCTGCCCGGGCTGCCCCTCGACGGCGGCCGGGTGCTGCGCAGCGTCGTCTGGCACCTCGGCGGCGACGCCGAGCGCGCCACCCGGGTCAGCGCCCGCGCGGGCATGGCCCTCGCCCTGGTCGTCATCCCGGTGCTCGTCGTCGGCATCCTCCCCGCGTACGGCATCGGCGAGCGCGACCTGTTCACCGTCGTCGTCTCCGCCCTGGTCGGGGCCTTCGTCTACCAGGGCGCGCTGCTGTCGCTGCGCCGCTCGCAGGTCGTCAGCCGGCTCCCCGGCGTCTCGGTCGAGGGCCTCGCCCGGCCCGCCCTCGCCGTACCCGCGACCCTCCCGCTCGCCGAGGCGGTGCGGCAGGCGCAGGAGGCCGGGGTGCGCGCCCTCGTCGTGGTCGACGGCGCGGGTCGTGTCGAGGGCATCGTCAGCGAGGCCTGGGTGCGGCAGGTCCCGGTCGAGCGGCGGCCCTGGGTCGCGGTCGCCGACGGAGCGCGGCGGGTGGAGCCGGCGCTGGTGCTGGCGCCCGCGCTCGTGGGCGAGGACCTGCTCACGGCGATGCAGGAGGCGCCCGCCGCGGAGTACCTCGTGGCCGGCCCGGTGCCCCGGGTGCTGGTCAGCGCCGACGTCGCCGCCGCGATCACCTCCTAGCCTTGACCCGGTGAGCTACGAAGCCGACCGCCGCCGCGGGCCGCTGGCCCCCGGTGACCAGGTGCAGCTGACCGACCCCAAGGGGCGGATGCACACCATCACCCTCGTGGCCGGCAAGCAGTTCCACACCCACAAGGGCCTGCTGGAGCACGACGCGCTCATCGGCGGGCCCGACTGCGTGACCGTGACGATCGGGGCCACCTCGTACCTCGCCCAGCGGCCCCTGCTGCCCGACTACGTCCTGTCGATGCCGCGCGGCGCGCAGGTCGTCTACCCCAAGGACAGCGCGAACATCGTCGCGATGGCCGACGTGTTCCCGGGGGCGCACGTCGTCGAGGCGGGCGTCGGGTCCGGGGCGCTGTCCATGTCCCTGCTGCGGGCCGTGGGCGAGGGGGGCCGGCTCTCGTCGTACGAGCGGCGGGCCGACTTCGCCGAGATCGCCCGGGCCAACGTGGAGCGCTTCTTCGGCGGCCCGCACCCGGCCTGGACGGTCACCGTCGGGTCGCTGCAGGACGCGCTCGTCGAGACCGACGTCGACCGCGTGGTGCTCGACATGCTCGCGCCGTGGGAGTGCCTCGACGCGGTGTCGAAGGCGCTGCGGCCCGGCGGCGTGCTGTGCTGCTACGTCGCCACGACCACCCAGCTGTCCACGACGGTCGAGGCGATGCGGGCGCACGGGACCTTCACCGAGCCTGCCGCCTGGGAGACGCTGGTGCGCGGCTGGCACGTGGAGGGGCTGGCCGTCCGGCCGCAGCACCGGATGGTGGGCCACACCGGGTTCCTCTGCACCACGCGCCGCCTCGCCGACGGGGTCGAGCCCCCGCCGCGCCGCCGCCGTCCCTCCAAGGGCATGTAC
>DATJGA010000159.1:0-3328 GCA_035495395.1 Mycobacteriales bacterium
CCGGGCGTACCGGTACGTTGCGCCCATGGAGAGCGCGCCACCGGACGTCGCGGGCTGGGTCGACGGCTGGCTGCCCGAGGAGCCCGCCGTGGTGGCCGCGCGCTCCCGGGCCTCCGAGGTCGGAGTCGGCTCGGTGGACCCGACCACCGGCGCTCTGCTGCGGCTGCTGGCCGCGTCCTGCCGCGCCAAGGCGGTGGTCGAGCTCGGCACCGGCGCGGGCGTGTCCGCGCTGTGGCTGCTCGGCGGCATGCAGCGCGACGGCGTGCTCACCAGCGTCGACCCCGACACCGAGCACCAGCGGCTCGCCCGGCAGTCCCTCGTCGAGGCCGGGTACGGCACCGGTCGGGTGCGGCTCATCACGGGCGAGGCCCTCGCCGTGCTGCCGCGCCTCTCCGACGGCGCCTACGACCTGCTGCTGTGCGACGCGGTCCGGGCCGAGAACGCCGACTACCTCACCGCGGGGCTTCGGCTGCTGCGGCCGGGCGGGCTGCTCGTCTTCGCCGGCGCGCTCGCCGACGGCCGGGTCGTCGACCCGGCGGCGCGCGACCCGGAGACCGTCGCGCTGCGCGAGCTGAGCCGGGTGGTCCGCGACCACGAGCGGCTCACCCCGGCGATGCTGCCGATCGGTGGCGGGCTGCTGGTGGCAGCCGTCAGCTGAGGGACTCGAGCCAGCGCACGAGGAGCCGCACGCCGTACCCCGTGCCGCCCTTGGTGAGCTCCTCGTCGTCGCCGGCGGCCCAGCCGGGGCCGGCGATGTCGAGGTGCGCCCAGGGGACGCCACCGGTGAAGGACTGCAGGAACAGCGCCGCCGTGATCGCCCCGCCCTGCAGCTTCTGCTTCGGGTCGCCGATGTTGCGCAGGTCGGCGGTGTCGGACTCCAGCGCGCGCCGGTAGTCCTCGACGAGGGGGAACCGCCACAGCCGCTCCCCGGAGGCCGCGGAGGCCTGCTCCAGCGCCTTCGCGAGCTTGTCGTCGCTGGCGAAGAAGCCGGCGACCCGCTTGCCCATCGCCACCTCCATCGCGCCGGTCAGGGTCGCGATGTCGACGAGCAGGTCGGGCTTCAGCTCCGCGACGGCGTAGCCCAGCCCGTCGGCGAGCACGAGCCGGCCCTCGGCGTCGGTGTTCAGCACCTCCACCGTCGTCCCGTCGTACTGGTGGATCACGTCGCTGGGGCGCTGCGCGCTGCCGCTCGGCATGTTCTCGGCGATGCAGGCGATCGCCGTGACCGTGACCGGCAGCTTCAGGTCGGCGGCCGCGCGCACCGTCGCGAGCACGGCCGCCGCACCGCCCATGTCCATCTTCATCGTCTGCATGGAGGCGTTCGGCTTGATGGAGATGCCACCGGTGTCGAAGGTGATGCCCTTGCCCACCAGCACGACGTGCCGTGAGCCGCCGCCGTCGTACCTCGCCTCGACGACCCGCGGCGGCCGGCTCGAGCCCTGGCCGACGGCGAGGACGCCGCCCCAGCCCTCGGCGGCGAGCTCCTTCTCGTCGCGCACCCGCACGTCGAGGCCCTTGAGCAGCGAGGTGGCCTGCTTCGCCAGCCACGCCGGCGACTTGTCCGCGGGCGGGGTGTTGACCAGGTCGCGGGCCGTCGCGGTGGCGGCCGTGACCACGAGCGCCCGGGCGAGCGCCGCCTTCAGCGCCGCCGGGTCGCGGACGACCAGGGTGATCTCGCGCAGCGCGCGCGGCTCCCGCTCCTTGAGCGTGTAGCCGTACGACGCCAGCCGGAGCCCGTCGGCCAGGGCCCGCAGCCCTTCGTCCTTGAGCGCCAGCCCGCGCAGGTCGAGCACGAGGGACGACTGCCCCTTCGCGCGCCTGGCCAGCGCCGCGCCCGCCTTGCGCAGCGCAGCCGGGCTCGCGTCGCCGGTCCCGAGCAGCAGCACGCGCTGCTCACCGGGTACGGCGACCAGCTCGCCCGCCTCGCCCTTGGCGCGCTCCCGCTCGACGGCCTCGCGGGCACCGTCGGGAGCGTCGCCCAGCACCTTCGCCGGCTCTCCCGGCCGCGTCGGCACCGCCAGCACCACGTCCGGCCCGGGGGCCGGTGGTTCGGCAGCGAGACGGAGCGCGGGGAGGTCGGCCACCGTCAGGAGGTGACGGCCTTGAGCGCCTCGGCCAGCGTTGCGGCCTCCTCGGCGTTGAGCTCGACGACGAGGCGCCCGCCACCCTCCAGCGGGACCCGCATGACCAGACCGCGACCCTCCTTGGTGACCTCGAGGGGACCGTCTCCCGTGCGCGGCTTCATGGCCGCCATCGCCGTACCTCCAGCAGTTGTGATCCTTGTCGCGTCCATTGTCGCAGACCTGCCGCGCTGCCGTGATCGCCGGACTGGCAGGCTTGCGGGCAGATCGCCGCGCCACCGGAGGAACCCATGTCCGACACGGTCCTGCTCGACGTCAGCGACGGGGTCGCGACCGTCACCCTCAACCGGCCCGAGGGCATGAACTCCCTGACGCTCGAGGCGAAGGTGGCCCTCAACGAGGCGGTCGCGGCGGTCGCCGCCGACAGCCGGGTGCGCGCCCTCGTGCTCACCGGCAGCGGCCGTGCCTTCTGCGTGGGGCAGGACCTCAAGGAGCACGCCGCGCTGCTGGAGAAGGGCGACCCGGCTCCGCTGTCGACCGTCACCGAGCACTACAACCCGCTGCTGCGAGCCCTCACCTCGCTGCCGTTCCCGACGGTCGCCGCCGTCAACGGGACCGCCGCGGGAGCCGGGCTCGGCATCGCCTGCGCCCTCGACTACCGCATCGGCGCGGCGGGGACCCGGTACACGACCGCCTTCGCCGGCATCGGCCTCACAGCGGACTCCGGGTTGTCCTGGAGCCTCCCCCGGCTGGTCGGCGCGGGGCGCGCGTCCGAGCTGCTCCTGCTGGCGCAGCCCTTCACCTCCGAGCGCGCGCTGGAGCTCGGCCTCCTCAACGAGCTGGTCGCTCCGGAGGAGGTGCTCCCGCGCGCCACCGCGCTGGCCCGCCTGCTGGCGGCCGGCCCGACCGCCGCCTACGCCTGCATCAAGGAGTCGCTGGCCTTCGGCTCGTCCCACTCCCTGGCGGAGACCCTGGAGAAGGAGGACGAGCTGCAGACGCGCGCCGGCCGGACCGCTGACCACGCCAACGCGGTCCGGTCCTTCCACGCGAAGGAGCCACCGGTCTTCGAGGGCCGCTAGAGCCCGACGGCCTGGGTGGCCAGCTCGAACAGGTCGTCCTGGGTCATCGCCCGGCCGTGGCGCCAGGCCGCGGACAGGCTCTCCTCGCCGAGCAGCTCGCGGCACCTCGTGAGCGCCTCCTCGCGCTTGGCAGCGAACCACGGCGGGTACATGAAGTCGTTCTGCTCG
>DATJGA010000160.1:0-3115 GCA_035495395.1 Mycobacteriales bacterium
GCGGTGCCCGCCGCCGCGCTCTACCTGTGCCGCTCCGGGGCCGGGCTCGGCGGCCGGTCGCTGTACGCGGCCATCTACAGCTACAACCACGCCGACTGGTACGTGCGAGAGGTGCTGGCGCTCGCCGCCCGGTACCGCTGAGGCCGAGGCGACTCAGTACCTTGCCCGCCATGGGCTTCGCGGGCTTCCAGAACGACGTCTACCTCAAGGGCCTGCTCGGAGAGCCGCCCACGTTGCCGTTCGACTGGCGAGCGGTGCAAGAGGCGGCCGAGCAGGTGATGACACCCGGCGCGGTCGGCTACGTCAGCGGCGGGGCGGGTGCCGAGGACACCATGCGCGCCAACCGCGCCGCCTTCGACCGCTGGCGGCTGCTGCCCAAGGTGCTGCGCGGCATCCCCGCCGAGCGCGACCTCAGCACCACGCTGCTGGGCACCGACATGCCCGCGCCGGTGCTGCTCGGTCCGGTCGGCGTGCTGTCGATCGTGCACGCCGAGGCCGAGCGGGCCGTCGCCCGGGCGGCGGCCGCCCTGGGCCTGACGATGGTGCTGTCGACCGCGGCGTCGACGTCGATGGAGGACGTCGCCGCCGAGCTGGACGGCAGTCCCGGCTGGTACCAGCTGTACTGGCCCAGCGACCAGTCCGTCGCCGAGTCGCTCGTGCACCGGGCCGAGCAGGCCGGGTACCGCGCCCTCGTCGTCACCGTCGACACCTGGCAGCTCGGCTGGCGCCCCCGCGACCTCGACACGGCGTACCTGCCGTTCCTGCAGGGGCAGGGCATCGCCAACTACACGAGCGACCCGGCGTTCCGCGCGGGGCTGCCGTCGCCGGACGGCGAGGTGCTGCACTTCCTCGGGATGTTCAACAACCCCGCGCTCACCTGGGACGACCTCGCATGGCTGCGGTCGCAGACGTCGCTGCCCATCGTCGTCAAGGGCGTGCAGCACCCGGACGACGCGCGTCGCGCGGTCGACGCGGGCGTCCAGGGGGTCGTGTGCAGCAACCACGGCGGGCGGCAGGTGGACGGCGCGGTCGGCTCGCTCGACGCGCTGCCGGAGGTCGTGGACGCCGCCGGGGACCTGCCCGTGCTGTTCGACTCCGGTGTCCGGAGCGGTGCCGACGCCGTGAAGGCGCTGGCCCTCGGTGCGCGGGCCGTGCTGCTCGCCCGCCCGTGGGTCTACGGGCTCGGGCTCGCCGGGCAGGCCGGGGTCGAGCACGTGCTGCGCTGCTTCCTCGGCGACCTGGACCTGCAGCTCGGCCTGTCCGGCCACGCGTCCCTCGACGAGCTCTCGGCCGCCTCGCTCGCCCGGGCCTGACCGCCCGGACGCGGAACGGCCCCGGAGCACGGGTGCTCCGGGGCCGCTCTTCGCTCGGGTACGGCGGATCAGCAGGTCTTCTTGCCGATCTTCGGCACGCAGGTGAAGGTGATCTTCGAGGGGGTGGCGGTGCTGTCGTACGACACCCCGCTGATCTGCGGGCCCTCGAGCCCGGACGTCTGCCCCTCGACGATCTGCAGCGTCAGCGCGCCGGCGAGCTTCGTCGGCTTGGCCACCGGCAGGGTCACCGTGACGAGCGCGGCCGTGGGGGACGCGGGCAGCGCGACCGTGGCCTCGGCCACCGGGTCGGAGTAGGCGTCGTTGCAGCCGCCGTCGTTGACGTTGAAGACGCGGACGATCGCGTTGCCGGGGGTCGACCGCGCGTAGAACGTCACGGTCACCTTGCCCTGCAGGGTGCCGGAGGCGGCGCCGGTCCAGCTCGGGAGCAGGGGGCCGCCGGTGCAGGCGGAGTTCGGCGAGGCGAGCGCACCGAAGAACAGCATCTCCTTCGCCGACGTGCCGGTGGGCGCCGTCGCGTCCATGGCGAGGTAGGGGCTGTCTGCCTGGAACAGGTCGGCGTTGCCGTTGGCGCTGTCGCCGTGCAGGAACCAGTTCATGGTGACCGGCTTCGGCGGGGCGGGCTTCTTCTTGGTGGCGGCCATGGCGTCGTGGCCGAGACCGCTCGCCACCAGGGCGACGGCGGCCAGCAGGACAGGGGTGCGCTTCACAGGGGTCTCCTCGGGAGCTGGGTTCCCCGAGGAGTTCGGCGTCGGCCGCGGTTTCCCTGCTCGGTCAGCCGGGGAGGAAGCCGGCGCGCTCGCCGGAGTCGGTGAGCGGGCCGGGGATCCCCTTGAACTGGTAGTCGATGAGGTCGCGGCCGGCCTGCAGCAGCCAGGCCCGACCGGTGAGGCCGGAGTCGAAGACCTCGAGCACGGAGGCGCCGGCCTTCTCCACCGGGATGATCGGCGTGCCGACGCCGTCGAGCATCTCCCGGATGTCGGTGATGATCTTCGTCTCGGCGAACCCCGGGCAGAAGGCGTTGATGGTGATGCCGAGCGGCGTGAGCACCGGGGCCATCGACCGCACGAACCCCACGACCGCCGCCTTGTTGGCGCCGTACACGGGGTCGAAGGCGGTCGGGGTGAGCGCGGCCATCGAGGCGGTGCAGACGATCGCGCCGCCGCCGCGGCGCTGCAGCACGGGCAGTGCCGCGTGCACGCCGAAGACGACGCCGTCGAGGTTGACGCCCATGGCCCGCCGGTAGCGCGCGAGGTCGAAGTCCTCGGTCATGCCGCAGCCGGTCGAGATGCCGGCGTTGAGGAAGAACAGGTCGAGGCCGACGAGCAGCCGTTCCGCCTCGGCCGTCGTGGCCGCCACCTGCTCGGGGTCGCTGACGTCGCAGTGCAGGTAGTGCCCGCCGAGCTCGCCGGCCAGCTCCTTGCCGTCGGCGTCGTTGACGTCGAGCAGCACGACCTGGTCGCCGCGCCGCGTCAGCTGCCGGGCGACCTCCGCGCCGAAGCCGGAGGCGCCGCCGGTGATGAGCGCGTTCTTCACTACGCCGGACCGAGGGTCAGCGTGGCGATGCGCTCGCGGTGCTGGGAGGCGTCGCCGTACGCGTACTCCAGGCGCTTGGCGCGCTTGAGGTAGAAGTGCGCGTCGTGCTCCCAGGTGAAGCCGATGCCGCCGTGGAACTGGATCATCGCGCTGGTCGCGGCGCTCGCGGCGTCACCGGTCTTGGCCTTCGCGACCGACACGGCGAGCGCCTTGTCGGGGGCGTCGGTGTCGATGGCGTGGGCGGCGTA
>DATJGA010000161.1:0-10917 GCA_035495395.1 Mycobacteriales bacterium
CTCCTGCCCCCCACCGCACGCAACGACATCTCGGAGGCACGACCATGAGCCCGACCCGTACCCGCCGGCCCCTGGGCCACGTGGCCCTCGTCGGCGCCGGCACCGGCGACCCCGGGCTGCTGGTGCAGCGCGCGGCCGAGCTGCTGCGCCACGCGGACCTCGTCGTCGTCGACGAGCGCGTCGCCGAGGCCGTCGTCGCGCTGGCAGGCCCTGACGCGGAGGTCCAGCGCGTGGCCGCCGGCGAGCCGCACGGCCCGGCCCTGGTCGCCGCGGGCAAGGAGGGCAAGCGCGTGGTGCGCCTGCTCCCCGGCGACCCGTACCTCGGCCCGGAGGGGGCCACGGAGGCAGAGGCCACCGTGCGGGCCAAGCTCCGCCTCGAGGTGGTCCCCGGGCTGCCCGCGCCGGTCGCCGTACCCGCGTTCGCCGGCGTGCCGGTCGGGCTGCCCCGCACCGTCGCGCGCGCCGAGGACGCCGACTGGGCCGGGCTCGCCGGCGCACCCGGCACGCTCGTGCTCACCTGCCCCGTGTCCGAGGTCGCGAAGGCGGCGTCGTCGCTGGTCGAGCACGGCCGCAAGCCCACGACCGACGTGGCGGTCACCGTCGGCGGGACGACCCCGGCGCAGCAGACCGTCGTGGCGACCCTCGAGACGGTCGAGGCCGCGGTCCGCGAGCTGTCCGGCGAGGCGGTGGTCGTCGTCGGCGACGCTGCGAAGAAGGTCGACAAGCTCGGCTGGTTCGAGCAGCGCGCGCTCTACGGCTGGAAGGTGCTCGTCCCCCGCACCCGCGACCAGGCCGGCACGCTGTCGGACGCGCTGCGCGCCTACGGCGCGCTCCCCGTCGAGGTGCCGACCATCGCGGTCGAGCCGCCGCGCACGCCCGCGCCGATGGAGCGCGCCATCAAGGGCCTCGTCACGGGGCGGTACCTGTGGATCGCCTTCACCTCGGTCAACGCCGTCAAGGCGGTGCTCGAGAAGCTCCAGGAGTTCGGTCTCGACGCGCGCGCCTTCGCCGGCGTGAAGATCGCGGCCGTAGGCGACGCCACCGCGGCTGCCGTCCGCGCGTACGGCATCGAGCCCGAGCTCGTGCCCAGCGGCGAGCAGAGCTCCGAGGGGCTGCTGCGCGAGTGGCAGGCGTACGACGAGGTCTTCGACCCGATCGACCGCGTGCTCCTGCCGCGGGCGGACATCGCGACGGACACCCTCGTCGCCGGGCTGAAGGACCTCGGCTGGGCGGTCGACGACGTCACGGCCTACCGCACCGTGCGGGCCGCGCCGCCGCCGGCGGAGACCCGCGAGGCCCTCAAGGGCGGCGGGTTCGACGCGGTGCTCTTCACCTCGTCGTCGACGGTCCGCAACCTCGTCGGCATCGCGGGCAAGCCGCACGACTCGACGGTCCTCGTGGCGATCGGCCCGCAGACCAAGGCGACCGCGGAGGAGCTCGGGCTGCGGGTCGACGTGCTGGCCACCAAGCCCGACGTCACGGCGCTCGTGGAGGGGCTGGCCGAGTTCGCCCTCGAGCTGCGCGCCGCGGGCGAGCTCCCGCCGTCGGCGCGCCGCCGGAAGGGCGCGAAGAAGGCGAAGCGTTGAGCGAGCCAGGCGAGCTGCGCGCCGCAGCGAGCCGCGCGAGCGGTCATGAGGGACCGCGCTTCCCGGCGGCCCGGCCGCGCCGGCTGAGGCGCACCCCTGCGCTGCGCCGGCTCGTGGCCGACGTCCGGGTGGCGCCGTCGGACCTCGTGCTGCCGGTCTTCGTCAAGGAGGGGATCACCGACCCGGCCCCCATCGCGTCGATGCCTGGCGTCGTCCAGCACACCCGCGACTCGCTGAAGAAGGCGGTCAGCGAGGCCGCGGCGGCCGGCGTCGGAGGGGTCATCCTGTTCGGGATCCCGGCGGTCAAGGACGCGCGCGGCTCCGGGGCCGACGACCCCGAGGGGATCGTGCAGCTCGCGCTGGCCGACGTCGTGGCCGAGGTCGGCGACGCGCTCGCCGTCATGAGCGACCTGTGCCTCGACGAGTACACCGACCACGGGCACTGCGGCCTGCTCACCCCGGACGGCGAGGTCGACAACGACGCGACCCTGGAGCGGTACGCCTCCGCCGCGGTGGCGCAGGCCCGGGCCGGCACCCACGTCGTGGCGCCCAGCGGGATGATGGACGGCCAGGTGGCCGCGATCCGTCGCGCCCTGGACGGCGCCGGCTTCGAGCACCTGCCGGTCCTCAGCTACTCCACGAAGTACGCCTCCGCCTTCTACGGCCCGTTCCGCGACGCCGCGGAGTGCGCGCCCTCGTTCGGCGACCGCGCGGCGTACCAGCAGGACCCGGCGAGGGCCGCGCAGGAGGGCGTCCGCGAGGCGCTGCTCGACGTCGCCGAGGGCGCGGACGCCGTCATGGTCAAGCCGGCGCTCGCCTACCTGGACGTGGTCCGCGCCGTGGCGCAGGCCGTCGACGTCCCGGTCGCGGCGTACCAGGTGAGCGGTGAGTACGCGATGGTGGAGGCCGCCGCCGCGAACGGCTGGGTCGACCGGCAGCGGATCGTGCTGGAGCAGCTCACCGGGATCCGCCGGGCCGGTGCCTCGGTGATCCTGACCTACTGGGCCACCGAGGCTGCCGCCTGGCTCTGACGCCTGGCTACTTCGACGTCGCGGAGTAGATGTCGCGGAACAGGCTGCGCGTGCCCTCGCCGGTGCCGCCGTCCGGCACGACGATCTGCTGCGTCGCGCGGGTCCAGGTGACCGTGAGCTTGCCGGCCGGGTCGAACGCGCACATGAGGAAGTCGCCGGGCGCCTCGGGGTAGCCGGCCTGGGTCACCGGCACCGGGTCGAGCTTGGTGAGCACCGGCTTCTGACCGACGCTCATCGTGGTCGCGTAGATGCTCCAGGCGTCCTTGGTGGTCGGCCGGGCGTACACGGCGTACCCGAGCTTCTTGCCGTCCGGGCTGACCGAGAGCCAGCCGTACTCCATCTGGTAGCTCTTCTGCGCCTTGGGCGTCAGGTCGAAGCGGGTCCAGTGCCGCCCGTGGTCGGTGGAGCGGTAGGCGTACATGTGCGAGCAGGTGGCGACGCTGCCCTTGCGGCAGTTCTCCTTGTCGGGGTCGAGGTAGGAGCCCCAGAGCGTCCCGTCCTTGAGCACCTGCAGCGTCGGGTAGGACTCGAAGCCGCCGCCGCCGAAGGCGGTGTAGCCGCCGGGCACCTCGTAGCGGTCCCAGTAGAGGCCGTCGTTCTTGCTGACGTAGCTGTAGAGCTTGCCGCCGTCGTTGCCGCACAGGGCGTAGACGTAGCTGCTGTTCGGGGCCGCCGCCGGCCGGCACCAGCCGGAGTCCTTGAGCTGGATGCCGAGGTGGTCGCCCCAGGTCAGGCCGCCGTCGGTCGAGGCGTACACGGTGTAGCGGCCGGCGCCGGAGCCCGGGCCGTACGCCTCGCCCATGTGCGCGGCGGCGTACGTCGTGTTGCCCTCGTTGCCGAAGTAGAAGACGTGGCCGTCCTTGTGCGCGGTCACCCAGGGCCGGTCGTCGAGCGGCTCGCCGAAGGCGGCCAGCGGCAGGTGGTTCTTGAAGGTGATCTTGCCGAGGCCGTCGGCGTGCCACGAGGAGAACGTGATGTCGGTGACGTTGGTGTCGACGAAGTAGACGTTGCCGGCGTCGTCGGTGGCCATGTCGCCCTCGTCGCCGAAGTTGTGGTTGTAGACGTCGGGGCTGATCACCGGCGTGGCCGGGCCCGGCAGGTTGTTCCAGCTCTTGCCGTGGTCCGCGGAGTACCAGGTCCACGACATCGAGCGGGTGAGCGTCGAGGACCGGGTGTCAGGGGACAGCACCAGCTCGGCGTTCTCCTTGTGCGCGGTCGCGTACAGGTTGCCGAAGCGGTCGCTGATCACGCCCGGCTCGTACCCGCCGGCGGCGGTCGGTGTGATCTTCACGGGCGCGCCGAAGGCAGGGCCCTTGGGGGCCGCGCTGCCGGGCGTGGCGAGCGCGAGCGAGACCCCTCCGACGACCAGGGCGGCGCAGGCGGCGAGGCGGCGACGGGACACGGCAGGGCTCCTCAGGCTGGGGTACTGCCTGCGCACTTCGACGCGGGGGAGCCGGCTCCTGCCGGTGCGGTTGGATGGGGGTCATGAGCTACCCGTACGACGCCCCCGCGTCGCAGGCGCTGTTCGACCGCGCCCTCGCGGTCACGCCGGGCGGGGTGAACTCGCCCGTCCGCGCGTTCCGCGCCGTCGGCGGCACCCCCCGGTTCATGGTGAGCGGCCACGGGCCGTACCTCACCGACGCCGACGGCCGGGAGTACGTCGACCTCGTCTGCTCCTGGGGCCCGATGGTGCTCGGGCACGCGCACCCGGCCGTGGTCGAGGCGCTGCGGAGCGCGGCGGCCGGCGGCACGTCGTACGGCACGCCGAGCCCTGGTGAGGTCGAGCTCGCCGAGGAGATCTGCTCCCGGGTGGCCCCGGTCGAGCAGGTGCGGCTGGTGAGCAGCGGCACCGAGGCCACCATGAGCGCCGTGCGGCTGGCCCGCGGGTTCACCGGCCGCAGCAAGGTCGTCAAGTTCGAGGGCTGCTACCACGGGCACGTCGACGCGCTGCTCGCGAGCGCCGGCTCCGGCGTGCTCACCTTCGGCCTGCCCGACACGCCGGGCGTCACCGGCGCCAGCGCCGCGGACACGATCGTGCTGCCCTACAACGACCTCGCCGCCGTCGAGGAGGCCTTCTCCCGGTACGGCGAGGACATCGCCTGCGTCATCACGGAGGCGGTCGCGGCCAACATGGGCGTCGTGCCCCCGGCGCCGGGGTTCAACGCCGGCCTGCGCGAGCTCGCCCGGCGGCACGGTGCGCTGCTCGTGCTCGACGAGGTGATGACCGGCTTCCGGCTCAGCCGGGCGGGCTGGTTCGGGCTGGAGGGCGTCGCGCCCGACCTGATGACCTTCGGCAAGGTCATGGGCGGCGGGCTGCCGGCCGCGGCGTTCGGCGGCCGCGCGGACGTCATGGCGCACCTCGCCCCGGCCGGGCCGGTCTACCAGGCCGGCACGCTGTCCGGGAACCCGCTCGCGGTCACCGCCGGCCTGACGACGCTGCGGCACTGCACCGACGAGGTGTACGCGCACGTGGACCTCGCGGCCGCGACCGTGGCCAAGCTGGCGACGGACGCGCTCTGCGAGGCGGGCGTGCCGCACCAGCTCAACACCGCCGGCAGCCTGTTCAGCGTGTTCTTCGCCGAGGGGCCGGTCACCGACTTCGCCTCGGCCACCCGCCAGCAGGTGTCCCGGTACGCCGCGTTCTTCCACGCCATGCTCGCCGAGGGCGTCTACCTGCCGCCCTCGGCGTACGAGGCCTGGTTCCTCTCGGCCGCCCACGACGACGCCGCCCTCGAGCGCGTCGCGGCTGCGCTGCCGAAGGCCGCTGCGGCGGCGGCCGCCGTACCGGACGTCGCATGACGGCGACCACGGTGCACCTGCTGCGGCACGGCGAGGTGCACAACCCCGACGGCATCCTCTACGGGCGGCTCCCCGGCTTCCGGCTCTCGGCGGACGGGCTGGCGATGGCCCTCGCGGCCGCGGAGGCGGTGCGCGGTCGCGACGTCACCGAGGTCGTGTCGTCGCCGCTGCTGCGGGCGCAGGAGACCGCGGAGCCGATCGCCAAGGTCTTCGGCCTCGGCATCAGCACCGACGACCGGCTCATCGAGAGCGAGAACCACTTCGAGGGCACCCGCTTCGGCGTCGGCGACGGGGCGCTGAAGAACCCGGCGAACTGGCCGTACCTGCGCAACCCGTTCCGGCCCTCCTGGGGCGAGGCGTACGAGGTGGTGGCGCGCCGCATGCTGGCCGCCGCGGAGGAGGCGCGCGACCGCAACACCGGGCACGAGGTCGTGTGCGTCAGCCACCAGCTGCCGATCTGGACGCTCCGCCGGTACGTCGAGGGCCGGCGCCTCTGGCACCGCCCGGACCGGCGGCAGTGCGGGCTGGCGTCGCTGACCTCGCTGACCTGGGAGGACGGCCGGCTCGTCGCGGTCACGTACAGCGAGCCCGCCGGGGAGGCCTCGCGGCGCCCGGGGCACGGGGCGTGACGAGGACCACCGACCGGTTCCCAGGCTGGTGACCGACACTGGTGGGGTGCGCCGTGCCCTCGTCCTGCTGCTGCTGGCGTGCGCCGGCCTCTCCGGGTGCACGGGGCGGAGCGGCACCAACACCGACGCGGGCGTCGACCGCGGGCTGAACACCGTCGGGCTGCCGGCCTCCGGGGTCTTCCGGGTCGGCGACCGGGAGCTGGCCCCGCGGCTGTCGGGGGAGACGCTGGACGGGCAGCTGCTCGACGTGGCCAGCCTGCGCGGCAAGGTCGTGGTCCTGAACTTCTGGGCCTCCTGGTGCGCGCCGTGCCGCGCCGAGGCCCGCAACCTCAACGCCGTCCAGGCGCAGACCGCCTCGCTCGGCGTGGCCTTCGTGGGCATCGACATCAAGGACGACCGGACCGCCGCGCGCGCCTTCCAGCGGAGCAAGCAGGTCGAGTACCCCTCGCTGTTCGACCAGTCGGGACTGCTGCTGCTGAAGTTCCGCGGCACCGCGCCGCAGTCGCCCCCGACCACGATCGTGCTGGACCGGCAGGGCCGGGTGGCGGCCCGGTTCACCCAGCCGGTGACCGAGGGCGAGCTGCTCGCGCCGGTGCAGGTCGTCGCGGCCGAGAAGGCCTGATGGGAGTAGGGGACTCGTTCGCCGGCGTCGTCACCGACGGGCCGGTCCTCGTCGCGCTGCCGGTCGCCGCCGCGGCGGGGCTGGTGAGCTTCCTGTCGCCGTGCGTGCTGCCGCTCGTGCCGGGCTACCTGTCGTACGTCACCGGCATCGCCGGCGTCGACCTGGAGGACCACCGGCGCGGCCGGGTGCTGCTGGGCGCCGGGCTGTTCGTCCTCGGCTTCAGCGCCGTCTTCATCAGCGAGGGGGCCCTGTTCGGCGGGCTCGGCTCACAGCTCGCCCTGCACCAGCGGGTCGTCGACGTGGTCCTCGGCTCGCTGACCGTCGTGCTCGGCCTGGCCTTCATGGGGATGTTCGCGCCGATGCAGCGCGAGTGGCGGTTCCACCGGCTCCCCGCTGCCGGGCTCTACGGCGCCCCCGTCCTCGGTGTCCTGTTCGGCGTGGGCTGGACGCCCTGCCTCGGGCCGACGCTGGGCGCGGTGCAGAGCCTCGCCTTCGACCAGGCGAGCGCGGGCCGTGGTGCGTTCCTCACCTTCGGGTACTGCCTCGGCCTCGGCATCCCGTTCCTGCTGACGGCGGTGGGCTTCCGCCGCGCGCTCGGGGTGTTCGCGGCCGTCAAGCGGCACTACGCCCTCGTCGTCCGGCTCGGCGGCGCGATGCTCGTCGTCATCGGGCTGCTGCTCGTGACCGGCGCCTGGGAGCAGCTGATGATCCACCTGCGGGTCTCCGTCAACGGCTTCACCCCCGCCGTATGACGGTCCCCGACGTGGTGCAGGTCGACGAGGCGACCCGGCTCACGACCCAGCCGCTCGCGCCGCAGCTGCGGTCGGGGGTGCTCGGTCCGCTGCGGTTCGGCTGGCGCCGGCTCACCTCGATGCGGACGGCGCTGCTGCTGCTGTTCCTCCTCGCGCTGGCGAGCGTGCCGGGCGGCTTCCTGCCGCAGCGGCGCATCAACCCGCTGCGGGTGCAGAGCTACCTCGAGAAGCACACCACCGTCGGCCCGCTGCTCGACCGGCTGCAGATGTTCGACGTCTTCAGCAGCGCCTGGTTCTCCGCGATCTACCTGCTGCTGTTCATCAGCCTGGTCGGCTGCCTGCTGCCGCGCACCCGGCTGCACCTGCGCGCCCTGCGCGCCGCGCCGCCCGCCGTGCCGAAGGTGCTCACCCGGCTGCCGGCGTCGGACACGTGGGAGGGCGACGCGGACGTCCTCGCTCGGGCGGAGAAGGCGCTGCGCGGCTGGCGGGTGGTGCGGCGCGGGGACGAGCTCTCGGCGGAGCGCGGCTACCTGCGCGAGACCGGGAACCTCGTCTTCCACCTGTCGCTCGTGCTGCTCCTCGTCGGCATCGCGGTCGGGGCGTTCCGCGGCTTCAAGGGCACCGTGCTCGTCGTCGAGGGCACCGGGTTCTCCAACACCGTCGCGTCGTACGACGACATCAACCCGGGACGGCGCTTCCACCCCTCCTCGTTGGTGCCGTTCACCCTGCAGCTGCAGGACTTCCGGGCCACCTACGCGCCCGACGGCAAGGCACTGACCTTCGACGCCCAGGTGACGTGGGGGCGCACGCAGGCGACCACGCCGTACGACGTCCGGGTCAACCACCCGCTGGCCGTGGGCGGGGCGAAGACCTACCTCATCGGGCACGGGTACGCGCCGTTCGTGCGGGTCCGCGACCGCACGGGCGCCGTCGTGCTGGACCAGCCGGTGGCCTGCCTGCCGCAGACGCCGCAGTTCCTGTCGACCTGCGTCATCAAGGTGCCGGACGCCGCCCCGCAGCAGCTCGGCTTCCGCGGCGCCTTCACCCCGACGACGATCACCCAGGACGGCCGGGTCGGCTCGTCGTTCCCGGGGCTGGTCCGCCCGGTGCTCACGCTCGTCGGCTGGGCCGGCGACCTCGGCCTCGACGGCGGGGTGCCGCAGTCCGTGTACTCCCTCGACACCACGGCGCTCAAGCCCTTCGACAAGGGGCAGGCGCACGCGCTGAGCGAGGGCCAGACCTGGCAGCTGCCCGGCGGCGGCTCGCTCACCTACGTCGGCACGAGGGAGTGGGCGACCTTCCAGGTCACCCAGGACCCCGGCAAGCGGCTCGCCCTGGTCGCCGCGGTCGGCATCGTCGGCGGCCTGATGCTGTCGCTGTTCGTGCGCCGGCGCCGGGTGTGGGTGCGGGTGCGTCCGGGCGCCCCGTCTACCGTGGAGGTCGGCGGGCTCTCCCGCACCGACCCGGAGCGGTTCCAGGCGGAGTTCGCCGAGCTCGTACGAAGACTCAGGGAGTAGGCGTGCCCGACAAGGGACTCGGTCAGCTCGGCGACGGGCTGCTGTTCACCGCGGTGGTCGTCTACGCCCTCGCGATGCTCGGCTTCGCCGGCGAGCAGGCCAGCCGGAAGGCGCGGCAGTCGGTGACCGCCGTACGCGACTCGACGCAGGTGCTCGTCGGCTCCGGCGGCCCGTCGGTGACCCTGCCCGCGGAGACCGTCACGTCGCTGAACCCCTCGCGCGCCGGCCGCTTCGCGCTGGCGCTGACCGGACTCGGCTGGCTGGTGCACCTCAGCTCGATCACGGCGCGCGGCTTCGCGGCGCACCGCGTGCCGTGGGGGAACATGTACGAGTTCTCCTCGTGCGTGGCGTTCGTCGCGGTCACCGCGTTCCTCGTGCTCGTCGCCCGCGGGTACGTCGAGCGGTCCCTCGGCGCGTTCGTGATGCTGCCGGTGGTGCTCTACCTGGGGCTCGCCGCGACCAAGCTCTACACCGCCGCCGGCCCGCTCGTCCCGGCCCTCAACTCCTACTGGATCAAGATCCACGTGGCCGCGGCCGTCACCGCGTCGGGGGCCTTCCAGCTGTCCGGCGTCGTCGCGCTCCTCTACCTGCTGCGCAGCCGGTACGACGAGCTCACCGCGGCGGAGCGGCCGACCCGCTTCCCGGTCAGCCTGGGGGCGCAGCTGCCGGCCGCACCGGTGCTCGACCGCGTCTCGTACGTGGTGATCGCGTTCGCGTTCCCGGTGTGGACCTTCGCGATCATCGCCGGCGCGATCTGGGCGGAGGCCGCCTGGGGCCGGTACTGGGGCTGGGACCCCAAGGAGACCTGGTCGTTCATCACCTGGGTGCTCTACGCGGGGTACCTGCACGCGCGGGCGACCGCCGGGTGGAAGGGCCGCAAGGCGGCCTGGGTCGCCGTCGCCGCGGCCTGCGCGCTGATCGTCGACTACTACGTCGTCAACATCTTCGTCGTCGGCCTCCACTCCTACGCCTAGACCTCAACTCCCGCGCGATCATGGAGTTGTGGTCCGGCCTGCACGCTGGGGCCGCGGACCACAGGCCCATGATCGGCGGGGACGCTGGGGTCAGACGGGTGGGGGCTGCTCCTCGTCGCGGATGCGCTGGGCCTGCTCGGCCGCCTTGCGGCGCTGCTCCTCCGCGCGCCGCTTGAGCTGCTCGAGGAACGCGGCGTCGTCGTCCGGGCTCTGCGCGACGGCGCGGCCGGGCCGGTCGTACTCCGGCGGGATCCCGGTGTTGCCCTTGTAGGGCAGGGACCGCTGCGGGCCCCGCGGCCGCCCGGCGACCAGCCAGAGGACGGAACCGACGTCGGGGAAGAGCAGCACCACGAGCACCCACGCGACCTTGGGCAGGTTGCGCACCCGCGCCGGGTCGGCGCCGATCGCGTCGAACAGGCAGTACAGCCAGAGCAGCACCAGCACGAGCACCGGGACACCCCGCGTCAGAAGCACGCCGTACCTCCCTGTCCGTGGAGGGAGACCGTACCTGCGAGAGTTGCACCGTGCCGTACTCAGACCTGCGCGACTTCCTGCGCGACCTCGAGAAGGAGGGGGACCTGCGCCGCGTGACGGCGCCCGTCGACCCCCACCTCGAGGTGACCGAGATCGTCCAGCGCGTGGTCCGGGACGGCGGCCCCGCGCTGCTGTTCGAGAACCCGACGTACGGCGAGATGCCGCTGGCCATCAACGTGTTCGGCACCGACCGCCGGATGGCGAAGGCCCTCGGCGTGCAGAGCTTCGACGAGATCGGCGCGAAGATCCGCGACCTCGTCAAGCCGGAGCTGCCGCACGGGCTGAGCGGGTTCCGGGACGCGCTGTCGAAGGTCGGGACGCTGCGCACGGTTCCGCCGAAGCACGTCAGGCGCGGGGCCTGCCAGGAGGTCGTCCTCAAGGGCCCGGACGTCGACCTGGAGCGCCTCCCCGGGCTGAAGACCTGGCCCGAGGACGGCGGGGTGTTCCTCAACCTCGGGCTCACGCACACCAAG
>DATJGA010000162.1:0-8758 GCA_035495395.1 Mycobacteriales bacterium
GTCGTCGACAACTACGACAGCTTCGTGTTCAACCTCGTGCAGTACCTCGGCCAGCTCGAGGTCGACACCACCGTGCTGCGCAACGACGCGGTGACCGCGAAGGACGTCGACGGGTACGACGGGGTGCTCATCAGCCCTGGACCCGGGGCGCCCGAGCAGGCGGGCATGAGCGTCGAGCTCGTCGGCGTCTGCGAGGACAAGGGCGTGCCGCTGCTCGGCGTGTGCCTGGGCCACCAGGCCATCGCCGTCGCCCACGGCGCGACCGTCGGTCGGGCGCCCGAGCTGCTGCACGGGAAGACGAGCGAGGTGGTGCACGAGCACGCGGGGGTGCTGCACGAGCTGCCCTCGCCGTTCACCGTCACCCGCTACCACTCGCTCGCGGTCGAGGAGGACACGCTGCCCGCGGAGCTCGACGTGACCGGCCACACCCCGGGCGGTGTGGTGATGGCGCTGCGGCACCGCGACAAGCCGGTCGAGGGCGTGCAGTTCCACCCGGAGTCGGTGCTCACGCAGGGCGGGCACATCCTGCTCGCGACCTGGCTGCGGCAGTGCGGGGACACCCGGGCGGCGGCGCTGGCCCCCGAGCTGTCGGCGCGTGTCGAGGAGAAGCGGCTGGCGGCCTTCGCCGGCTGAGCCAGGTCAGGGCGGCGGCGTGCTGCTCGGGTCGTAGGCGACGTCGATGATGACGTCCGAGCCGCGGCGGGCGAGCACGTCGACCGGGGTCTGCGCGATGACGGTGCCCGGGGTGACGCTCGCGGGGGCCGGGCGGATCCCGATGGCGAAGCCCGCGGCGCCGAGCCGCTGGATCGCGGTCTGCTGGTCCAGCCCGCGGACGTCCGGCACCTGGTTCTTCCCCGACGCCACCACGAGCGTGACGGCCTGCCGGGCGGCCAGCTGCGTCCCGGGGCGCGGCAGCACGTCGACCACCTGGCCCGCGGGGTAGTTGCCGTCGCGGCTGGTCGTCTTCACGACGAGCTTGGCCGCGGACATGTCGGCGCTCGCCTCGTCGACGGACAGGCCGATCACGGCCGGCACCGTCGTCATCTCCAGCCCGCGGGACACGGTGAGGTCGACCGACCCGCCGCGCTGGACGAAGAAGTTCTTGTCCGGGCTCTGCGCGATGACGGTCCCGACCGGCTGGGCGTCGAACGCGCCGGTGACCTTGTCGACGTGCAGGCCCGCGAGGGTCAGCTGGCGCACCGCGTCGAGCTGGCCGAGCCCCACCACCGCCGGTGGCTTGATGAGGTCGCTGGGGCTGCCGAGCAGCGCGTGCACCAGGACACCGGACAGCAGCGCGATGAGGGCGGCGACGACGCCGAAGACGGTCCACGCGACGCGCGGCGGGTGGTCGCGGCGCAGCAGGGGCAGCGGTGCGGCGGGCTCCTCCTGCTGGGACGGGCGGACCGCGGCCACCGGTCCGCCGGCCGCCGCGCGCAGCAGGTCCTCGCGCATCTCGTCCGCGTCGGCGTACCGCTGGGCCGGGCTCTTCGCCATCGCGGTGAGCACGACCGTGTCGACGTCGGGGGACAGCCCCTCGACGTACTGCGACGGCGGGACGGGCTCCTCGCGCACGTGCTGGTACGCGACGGCGACCGGCGAGTCGCCGACGAACGGCGGGGTGCCGGTGAGCAGCTCGTAGAGCAGGCAGCCGGCGGAGTACAGGTCGGAGCGGGCGTCGACGTGCTCGCCGCGGGCCTGCTCCGGCGACAGGTAGGCGGCGGTGCCGATGACGGCCTCGGTCTGCGTCATCGTCGACTCGCTGCCCGCGGCGGCGCGGGCGATGCCGAAGTCCATGACCTTGACCTCGCCCCGCGGGGTGAGCATGACGTTGGCCGGCTTGATGTCGCGGTGCACGATGCCCGCGCGGTGTGCGACCTCGAGGGCCGAGCAGATGTCGACCGCGATCTCCAGCGCGCGCTGCGGCAGCAGCCGGCCCTCGCTGCTCAGCACGTCGCGCAGGGTCCGGCCCTCGACGTGCTCCATGACGATCCACGGCACGCCGTGCTCGTCCTCACCGGTGTCGAAGACCGCGACGACGTTGGGGGCGTCGAGGCCGGCGGCGCTCTGCGCCTCGCGGCGGAACCGCGCGTGGAACGCCGGGTCGCGGGCCAGGTCCGCGCGCAGCACCTTCACCGCGACGTCCCGGTTGAGCCGGGTGTCCACGCCCTTGCGCACCTCGGCCATGCCGCCGCGACCGAGCACCTCGCCGAGCTCGTACCGTCCGCCGAGCAGGTCCTCAGCCACCCAGCACCGCCTGCATGACCGCCTTCGCGATGGGCGCCGCGACCTTCCCGCCTGTCGCGTCGGAGCCGAGGTTGCCGCCGTCCTCGACGAGCACCGCGACCGCGACCTGCGGGTCGTTCGCGGGCGCGAAGCCGACGAACCACGCGTGCGGCGGCTCGCCCAGCTGGTGCTGCGCGGTGCCGGTCTTGCCGGCCACCCGCACCCCCGGGATGCGGGCGCGCGTCCCGGTGCCGCTCGTCACCACGAGCTCCATCATCGAGGTGAGCAGCTGCGCGACCTGGGAGGACACCGCCCGGCTCAGCACGGAGGGCGAGGCCAGCGACAGCGCCGACAGGTCGGGGGCGAGCACCTGCTTGACGAGGTACGGCCGCATGACCTCGCCGCCGTTCGCGATGCCGGCCGCGACCATCGCCATCTCCAGCGGGGTCACCCGCACGTCGAACTGGCCGATGGCCGACTGCGCGACCTGAGCCCGGGTGAGGTCGTCGGGGAAGACCGAGGTCGCCACCCGCTGCGGCAGGCGCAGCCCGGAGGAGCCGAACCCGAACGCCTCCGCCTGGGCCCGCAGCTTCGCGTCGCCGAGGGCGAGCCCGAGCCCGCCGTACGCGGTGTTGCAGGAGATGCGCAGGGCGTCGGCCAGCGTGGTGGTGCGGCCGTTGCCGCACCGCTCGCCGCCGAAGTTGCCGAGGTCCGCCGTGGTGCCCGGCAGGTCGAGCACCGTCGGCGACGGGATGCGGCGGTCGGGGGTGTAGCCGGCGGCGAGGGCCGCGGCCGTGGTGATGAGCTTGAACGTCGAGCCGGGCGGGTAGGTGCGCTCGACCGCGCGGTTGACGAGCGGGTCCAGCGGGTCGTCGACGAGCCTGCCGTAGGCGTCACGGATCTTGCTCGGCTGGTGCGAGGACAGCACGGTCGGGTCGTACGACGGGGACGTGGCCATGGCGAGCACGGCACCGGTGCGCGGGTCGAGCGCCACCACGGCGCCCACCTTGCCGGCGAGCCCCCGGTACGCCGCGCGCTGCGCCCGCGGGTCGAGGGTGAGCACGACGGAGCCGCCGGCGACCTTGCGGCCGGTGATGTAGTCGGAGAGCCGGCGGACCAGGAGCCGGGAGTCCTCGCCGGACAGCACGTCGTTCTCGACCCGCTCCACCCCGCTGAAGCCGTAGACGAGGGACGCGAAGCCGGTGACCGGTGCGTACTCCGCGCCGCCCGGATAGGTGCGCAGGTACTTCAGCTGGTCCGTCGTGATGGTCGAGCGGGCGATGACGGTGCGCGCCGAGCCGGTCCCGACGACGATCGCGCCGCGCTCGGTGTCGTAGGTGCGCAGCAGGACCCGCCGGTTGCGCGGGTCGTCCCGGTACCCGCGGGCCTTGACGACCTGCACCCAGTTGGCCTGCCCGAGCAGCAGCGCGAACAGCACCAGGCAGGCCAGCGCGACGCGGCGCAGCGGCCGGTTCACCGCCGCACCACCGTGGTCGGCGCGTCGGCCAGGCTGGCGCGCGCCGCGGCCGGGCTGACCGGTGCGGGTGCGGGCCGCCGTACCGCGTCGGAGATGCGCAGCAGCACCGCGACGAGCACGTAGTTCGTGACGATGGAGGACCCGCCGTACGACAGCCAGGGCAGCGTCACGCCGGTCAGCGGGATGAGGCCGAGGACGCCGCCTGCGATGACGAACACCTGCAGCGCCAGGGAGAACGACAGCCCGCCGGCGAGCAGCTTGCCGAAGGAGTCGCGGCACTGCAGCGCCGTGCGCAGACCGCGCTCCACGACCAGCGCGAACAGCACGAGCACCGCCATGACCCCCGCCAGGCCGAGCTCCTCGCCGAGCGCCGCGAGGATGAAGTCGGTCTTCGCGAACGGCACCGTGTTGGGCGAGCCCTGGCCCAGGCCTGTCCCGAGCAGCCCGCCCGAGCCCATGCCGAACAGGCCCTGCACCAGCTGGTACCCCTGGCCGGAGGCGTGCGCGAACGGGTCGAGCCAGGTGTCCACGCGGCGGTGCACGTGCCCGAAGACGTGGTAGGCCGCGAAGCTCGACGCGAGGAACAGCAGCACCCCGAGCAGCAGCCAGGAGGTGCGCTCGGTGGCGATGTAGAGCATCACCACGAAGATGCCGAAGAACAGCAGGCTCGAGCCGAGGTCGCGCTCGCGGACGAGCACCGCGATCGACGCGGCCCAGGCGACGAGGATCGGTCCGAGGTCGCGGGCGCGGGGCAGGTCCATGCCGAGGACCCGGGTGCTGGCGAGCGAGAGCACGTCGCGCTTGGCGACGAGGTAGCTCGCGAAGAACAGCAGCAGCAGCACCTTCGCGACCTCGCTGGGCTGCACCGTCATCGGCCCGACCCGCACCCACAGCCGGGCGCCGTTGATGGTCGCGCCGATCCCGGGTACGGCGGGCAGCAGCAGCGCGACGAGACCGGCCGCGGCCGCGGTGTAGGCGTACCGCTGCAGTCGCGTGTGGTCGCGGACGAAGGCCAGGACCGCGACGAACGCGACGATCCCGATGGTCGTCCAGATCAGCTGCAGCGGCGCGTCGGCGCGGGGCACGGCGCCGCCGCTCTGCCGCGCGCGGTCGGCCACCGCGAGGTCGAGCCGGTGCACGAGGACGATGCCCAGGCCGTTGAGCAGCGCGACGCACGGCAGCAGCAGCGGGTCGGCGTACGGCGCGAGCCGGCGCAGCGCCAGGTGGGCGCCGCCGAACAGCACCGCGAGCCACAGGACGTACCGGGCGGTGCTGGCACCGACCTCGCCGTGCAGCCCGATCCCGACCGAGGCGTGCGCGATGCCGGCGAGCGCGAGGGCGCCGACGAGCAGCGCCAGCTCGGTGCTGCGCCCCGTGCGGCCGGGCAGCTCGGGCGGGGCGACGGTCGAGGCGGGCGCGGCGGTCACGGGCACGGGGTGGGGCTCGGCACCGGTGCGGCGGAGGCCGACGGCGTCGGGGCGGGGGTGGGCGTCGCGGCCGGGGCCGGGGTCGGGCAGGCCGCCTCGATGAGGCGGGTCACGATGGCCCGCGCGTCCGCGGCGTCGTTGGCGACGATGCCGTCCTGCAGCGCCTCGCGCTCCACGTCGGTGAGCCGCTCGGTGCCGAGGGTGCTCCGCTCGCTGACCCCGTGCAGGTCGACGCCGGCGATGTCGCCCTTCACGCCGCGGAACACCACGACGTGCCCGGCGTCGATGCCGACGAAGTACTGCGACCGCACGTAGGCCCAGGTGGCGAGCGCCCCCGCCGCGACGAGCACGAGCAGGACGCCGACGACCAGCGGGGTACGGCGGCGGCGGGCCGGTGCGGCCTGCGGCGCGCGCCGGGCGGGTGGCGGGGTGTCGCGGCCCTCGGCCACCCGGGCGCGGCTGGCTGCCGAGTCGGCGATGCCGGCCGGTGCCTCCTGCGGGGCCTCGGCCGCGGCACCGCCGACCACGGGCGGGTCGTCCGGCTCGTCGTCGGACACGACGTCGGCCACCAGGACGGTCACGTTGTCGGGGCCGCCACCGCGCAGCGCCAGCTCGACGAGCCGGTCGCACGCCTCCTGCGGGTCGGGCAGCGACAGCGCCTCCTGCAGCGTCTCGAGGCTGCTCACGGGTCCGGTCAGCCCGTCGGAGCAGAGCAGCCACCGGTCGCCGACGCGCGTCTCGCGCACCGACAGGTCGGGCTCGAGGTCGTCGTGGCCGTCGAGCACCTTGGTGATGACCGAGCGCTGCGGGTGGGTGCTGGCCTCCTCCTCGCTGATCCGGCCGCTGTCGATGAGCGACTGCACGAAGGTGTGGTCGTGCGTCACCTGCGTCAGCTCGTCGTCGCGCAGCAGGTAGACCCGCGAGTCGCCGATGTGCAGCAGTCCCAGCCGGTTCCCGTTGAACAGCAGGGCGTCGAGGGTGGTGCCCATGCCGGCGAGCTCGGGGTCGCCGGCGACCATGTCGCGCAGGTGCGCGTTCGCGGTGCGCGCGCTCTCGCGCAGGGCGGCGGTCAGGTCGGCGCCCGGCACGTCGTGGTCGAGCGGCGCGACGGTCGCGATGGCGACCGCGCTGGCGACCTCGCCCGCGGCGTGGCCGCCCATGCCGTCGGCGACCGCGAGCAGCCGCGGTCCGGCGTACACGCTGTCCTCGTTCGAGCTGCGGAGCAGGCCCGGGTGCGAGCGCACGCCGTACCGGAGCCTCATGCGCGCAGCTCCAGCGAGGTCTTGCCGATGCGGATGGGCGTGCCCAGCGGCACGGGGGTCGCGCGGGCCACCTTGGCCCGGCCGAGGTAGGTGCCGTTGGTCGAGCCGAGGTCCTCGACGAGCCAGCCGCCCTCACCGGGGACCAGCCTGGCGTGGTGGGTGCTCGCGTAGTCGTCGGCGAGCACGAGGGTGCAGTCGTGCCCGCGGCCCAGCGTCACCGGGGTCTCCCCGAGGGTGATGGTGGTGCCCTGCAGCGGCCCCTCGGTGACGACGAGCTGGCGCGGGGCGCCGCGGCGGCGCTTGGCCTTCGGCTCTGCAGCGGGGCGGGGCGCCGCGGGTGCGGCGGGCACGGCCCGGCCCCACAGGTCCTCGCGGACGGCGCGGACGACGAGCAGCACGAACACCCAGAGGAGGGCGAGGAGGCCGTACTTCACCATCGCGACGACGAGGGCGCTCCCCATCAGACGGCCGTCCGCAGCACCAGGTCGGTGGTGCCCACGGTGATGCGGTCGCCGTCGCGCAGGCTCGCGGTCTGCACCCGCCGGCCGTTGACCCACGTGCCGTTGGTCGAGCCGAGGTCGTGCACCTCGACGGTGTCGCCGAGGACGCGCACCTCGGCGTGCCGGCGGGAGACGCCGGTGTCGGTGAGCTGCACGTCGGCCTCGGCGCCGCGGCCGATGACGGTGCTGCCGGTGAGGGGGTGGCTCGCCGTACCGACCTCGAGGCGCGGACCAGCGTCCGGCGCCGGGGCAGGCGTCGCGGTGTGGGGCTCGGCGCCCGCCGCGACGCTGCTGCGCACCCGGAACGCACCGGTGTCGAGCTCGTCGGTCTCGTGGAACTGCACCTCGACGGGACCGACGAAGGACCAGCCGTGCTCCTGCGCCGCCTCGCGCACCATCGCCGCGAGCTCGGCGCGCAGCGGCTCGTCGTACTCGCGCAGCCGGTCCGCGTCGGCGGGGCCGAGCTCGACGACGTAGGTGTTGGGGACGAGCACCCGGCCGGCCGCCACGATCGTCTTGCGGTCCTCGGCCTCGCGGGTCAGCGCCGCGGCGACCTCGACCGGCTCGACCCAGCCGCCGAACGCCTTGGTGAAGGCGCCCTGCACGAGTCCTTCGAGCCGACGCTCGAAGCGCTGCAGGACGCCCACGACGTACCCCTTCCCTCGACGCGGTGATCGTATCCGGGGGGCTGGTACCGTGGTCCGTCGCAACTCGGGCGAGTGGCGGAATGGCAGACGCGCACGGTTCAGGTCCGTGTGTCCGTAAGGACGTGGGGGTTCAACTCCCCCCTCGCCCACACCCGAAGTGGCCTCTGACCTGGGGTTCCCGGTCAGCCGCGACGTCGCGCTGCGCCCGTCGTCATCACCGTGGCACCACGGCCCCCGGCGGCCAGGGTCTGCGGTTGACGCCGCGGGGGACTTTGGCCTCTGCTGGGGGCGCGGCACATGCCGCAGGGTGGTGATCATGAGCGATGACTCCGTCGTCCTCGACGTCGCAGGCCTGCAGCGGCTGGTCGACGTGCTCGGGCAGGGCGGCCGGACGGTCATCGGGCCCACGGTGCGGGACGGCGTCGTCGTGCACGCGCCGATCACCTCGGTCGCGGAGCTGCCGGCCCGGGCGCGCGACGCGCAGGCACCGGGTCGCTACCGGCTGAGCCTCGATGGCGACGAGCGGCTGTTCGCCTTCGCCGCGGCGGCCCAGTCGTGGAAGCCGTTCCTGTTCCCCAGCCGGCAGCCGCTGCTGTCCGTCTCGCCCGAGGGGGCGGTGACCGCCGTCGAGGAGGAGCCGCCGTCGTACGCCTTCCTGGGCGTGCGGTCCTGCGACCTCGCCGCCGTCGCGGTGCACGACCGGGTGCTGCTCGACCGCGACGTCGTCGACGCGCACTACGCCGGACGGCGGCGCAGCGCGTTCGTCGTGGCGATCACCTGCTCGCACCCCGGCGGCACCTGCTTCTGCACCTCGACGAACACCGGCCCGCACCCCACGGCCGGCTACGACCTGGCCATGACCGAGCTGCTCGACGACGACGGCCACCGGTTCGTCGTACGGACTGGGAGCGCCGACGGCGCCGCGGTGCTCGCCCAGCTGACCGGTCGGCCGTCCACCGACGCCGACGCCGCGGCGGTCGAGGACGTGGTGGCCGGCTCGGTGGCGGTCATGGAGCCGCGCGCGATCGACATGGGCGGCGTCCGCGAGTTGCTCCGCGACAACCCCGAGCACCCGCGGTGGGACGACGTCGCGTCGCGCTGCCTGTCCTGCACCAACTGCACGCTGGTGTGCCCGACCTGCTTCTGCAGCGCAGTGGAGGATGTGACATCGCTGAGCGGCGATCGGGCCGAGCGGGTGCAGCGCTGGGACTCCTGCTTCGCC